>WRLR01000014.1 GCA_009777515.1 Oscillospiraceae bacterium
CCAATAACTTTTTGCGCCAGAAAACCACCCTTGATATAATGGGAACATAGGATATAGCTTATTTTAGCATAGATTTTCATGCTAACAACTAACCCTAAAAGCAGCGAACGCCTTTGTTTGCTATGACCCTCGAACGCTGTGCGGTTAGGAGGTTCCCCCCAATTATTGTATCGGATTTCCGCAAAATATTAGGTGTAGTTATCGACATTAATGCGAGTTAAAGTGTTGTTAAATAGTCATATCGTTGCGCAGCACCTTCTGCAAATCGTTAAAACACAAGCGATTGCAGCGCATTAAAGCAGGGACAAATATTGTGTTGACAAAATTAACCATTATGATATAATAGTTTCATGCTGAAAACAAACCCTAATGCTGATTATTCTTCCTATTTCATCGAACCATCATCCGCCGTCCATAAGCAGTATTTGGCGCTGAGAAGCTTTTTTGCAGATGGTCAAACGGCTGAACAGGTAGCCAAGGCGACGGGATACTCGGCCAGCACCGTGTACTCGATGGTTCGTGACTTCAAGGAAAAACTTAAAAGCGATGGCGAGGACCCGTTCTTTAAGGAGAGCAAGACTGGGCGCAAGCCGATTGATCATGAGGGGGAGATTGAAGAAGCAGTGATCAATCTGCGTAAAAAATATTTCAGCGTCCCGGATATTCAGGTCGCGATGGATGCCATGGGACTAAATCTCACAATTTACGCTATCGAAAAGATACTAAAGGATGCGGGCTTTGCAAGGTTGCCGCGACGTGACAAGCAATTTCGTAGCGAGGTCGTCTCGTCTCATGGACCACCCAAAATGGCCACGCCTGTGGCAAGCCGTATTGAACTTGAGTTTGACGTATTCTCATCAGGGCTTGCCGGGCTGCTATGCATACTTCCATACATTGTCAAATATGGGATAGACAAAGCAATTAGCGATTCGCCCTATCCGGAAACAAAGGATATCAGCCGCATTTCGTCCATTTTATCTTTTGTCGCGCTAAAGCTCTCCAATATAAAGCGCTATTCTGCAGATGACGTGTGGTGCATGGACAGGGGCATGGGGCTTTTCTCCGGGTTAAACGTATTGCCTAAGACCGCGTGGTTCAGCTCCTATTCCAGCGCGGTCACCCGCGATATGAATGTCGCATTTCTAAAGAGCCTTCAGTCCATATGGCTCAACAACGGTTTGCTGTCAGATACTGTAAACCTGGATTTTACGGCCATCCCATATTGGGGTGACGGTGACCCATTTGAGAACAACTGGTCGGGGAAACGCGGGAAAGCATTGGCATCAATACAGGCGCTTCTTGCGCAAGACCCCGAGAATGGGATTATCTGCTATGGAGACACAACCATTCGCCATGCGAATCAAGATGCCGTAGTTCTGGAATTCCTGGATTTTTACCACACAAACAAGCAGGCTGACAATAACCTGAAATATCTGATTTTCGACAGCAAATTCACGACGTAAAAAACTAATCGAGACAAAATGAAAAAGGAATCAAATTCATAACCGTACGCCGCAGGAGCAAGACGCTTGTTGAACACATCCAAGGGATTGAAGATTCCCGGTGGAGAAAGATAATTGTTGAGAAAGCAAATGGCAAGGGCAGGACGGTTACCGCATTCGAGGAGTCTGATTTCATAAAGGACTACGACGGCAACATACGGCAGGTATATATCAAGGATAACGGCAAAACGAAACCTGCGATTTTAATGACGAATGATTTCAAAATACCGTTAGTGGATCTGATCCGAAAATACAGCCGCCGATGGCTCGTCGAAACAGAGATTTCGGAGCATATCGACTTCTTCCACTTGAACAGGAACTCGTCGGGCATCGTGATCAAAGTTGATTTCGACCTGACAATGACGATCTTGGCGCATAACATATATAGGCTGTTTTGCAGTGGATTTAAGGGATACTCTCATTGCGGGGCGCAGGCCATCTTTGACAAATTCATATCGGCGCCCGGTCAAATATTCATTGACGACGGGTCCATCTTGGTGAAACTTAAAAGAAAGCGCACATTACCTATCCTTCTGGAGCAGACGGATGCTTATAGAGAATTGTCCTATCCGTGGCTTGACGATTACAGCATCCGCTTCGCCGCAGATTCTACTACATGATACGAGAACAACGAGAGAGGTACACACGTTTATGGCAAAGTCATTGGTTTTAAGCGTTTCAATAGGCACAGGCTGTTACAGGCACATTCAAATCGGGGAAGGGGCGACACTGTCATCGCTGAGCAGCGTGATACTGAGCGCGTTTGGTTTTTACGACGACCATCTTCATTCCTTCTTCATGAATAACCGTGCTTGGGATTCTGATGCCGAATTTGTTTGTCCCGGAGGCGACTTAGATGGTGCGCTTGGCTTTACGGACAAGGTGAAACTGACAAAGTTCCGCCTTATGAAGGGTGACAAATTCCTGTACATTTTTGATTATGGGGACGATTGGCGATTTCAAATCAAAGTCCTGCGCGTAATTGACGAGCCAACTGAAAGATATGCTATCCTTAAAAGTGTGGGGAATGTCAGCCAATACAGTGCTTGGAGCGACGACGATGATGATGAAGAAGACGAAGATTTTTAGGTCTTACTTTTCAGCATGAAAATCTATGATTACTGATGTGCTTTGTCCGATATAGTTGTGCCCAATGCGGATGTTTCCTATAATGATGTGTCCGATGCATATGTGTCCGATTGCGTCCAACAATGTTTATTAAGGGGATGGCATAACATGATTGATCCGAAAATGTTCAAAGACCCTGCAGCGAAATACCGTCCGGCGCCGTTTTGGTCCTGGAACCATAAACTAGTCCCGGAGAGGCTTGTCGAGCAAATCCGCAGTATGCATGAACAAGGGCTGGGCGGCTTCTACATGCACGCGAGAGCCGGGCTAATGACCGAATACCTGAGTAAAGAATGGGAAAAAGCGGTTGAGGCTTGTATAAAAGAGGGCGAGCGGCTCGGGATGTATGCGGACCTTTACGATGAGGATTGCTACCCGAGCGGCAACGCAGGCGGGCTGGTCACAAAAGGGCGCCCGGAGTTTGCGGCGCAGTGCGTGGTGCTGCGCGAATGCGAGCCTTCGGGTGCGGGCGAGGACGCAGGCGCAGGTGCGGATGCGGACGCAGGTGCGGGTTCGGGCGCGGGCACGGGTGCGGATGCGGACGCAGGTGCGGGTTCGGGCGCGGGCGCGGATTATGTATCGGCCGACGGTAAATCCTACTTCTTCGAAATCATTACGAGCCCCGATTCCCCGAGGTGGGGCGCCCCGTCGCCCGACACTATGAACAAAGCCGCTATGAACCATTATATCGAAATTACATATGATTGGTACAAAGAACGCTTCGGGCAGTATTTCGGCGCCGATTTTTCAAATGTCGTGCCGTCGATTTTTGCCGATGAGCCCAATATTTCGACCCGGTTCGGGCGCTTAGCCGGTAGCGGCGTTCTCGCTGTTATCCCATGGTCAGGCGGATTTCGCGAGGAATTCATAAATAGGAAGGGCTATGATGTATGGGGCGTCCTCGCCGGCATGTTCTTTGATATTCCAGGCTATGAAAAGACGCGCTTCGATTTTTACGACGTTTCGTTTAACTTGTTTTTAGAGGCCTTCACCAAGCAGATTTATGAATGGTGCGCCAAAAATAACCTTGATTTTACCTGCCATTATTGGGAGCACAATTATCCCCTGACGATAATGCAGGGCGATGTGATGGCCCACTATGAATATCTGCAGATACCGGGCATTGATATGTTGTTTAACCTGCCCGACGAACTTGAGCACGAACAATTTGGGTTCGACTTGATCGTAAAGGAAGTGTCAAGCGCCGCCATACATACCGGGAAGAAGCGCACAATGTCCGAAACCCACGGGGCGGGCGGATGGGACGTCACCTTTAAAGATCAAAAACGCATGCTGGATTGGCAGTTCGCCCTCGGGATCAACTATGTCATCCCGCATCTATTTTACTTGTCGATGCAGGGCGATCGCAAGCGGGATTTCCCGCTCTCGTTCATTAACGAACCTTGGTGGGGGGAGTACAAGGTTTTAGCGGACTATATAGGACGGTTATGCTATTTAATGTCGGAGGGCAGCTTTGTCGCAGATACGTTGGTGCTGCACAACTTCTCGTCCACATACGCGGCTTATTCGCCGATGGGCGACAATAAATATTTATTGGAGCTGGGGGAGGAGACCCGCGATTTACTGACGTCATTATCGGGCGAGCAAATATATTACAACCTGGGCAGCGAAAACCTGCTCGCGCGCCACGCGAAAGCGGAAAACGGGAAAATTGCTATCGAGGGCATGGAGTACGCATTTTTGGTAATCCCGCCTTCAATCACTATCACCCCGGCTACGCTTTCATTGATATCCGAATTTAAAAAGCAAGGGGGGCGCATCGTCTGCGCGGGCAGAAAACCGGATTTGATAGACGGCGAAAAATCCGGGGAGCTGGCCCAGGTGTTGGCGGACATAACCGGAACCGCTGTCAATGGCGCTGCTTTGGAGCTGAAAAAGATGGGGGCGATCGGTCTTCGCCTGACTCCGTTGGATAAAGCTTCCCAAAGCAACATGCGCTACATATACGCGCACGAGCGCGACATAGGCGGCAAGCGGCTGCTTTTTATATGTAATATCAGCCGTTACGAAACAATAGAGTTTTCATTGCCCGTAAGTGGCAGCGTAAACGGGTATAACTGCGAAACTGGCGAGATAAGCAGTATCCCGTATTATGGGGACAGCCTGGGCGTGCGCTTGTACCCATGCGGATCGGTCTGTTATTTGATTGATACAGCGGCCCCGGCTGAGCGCCTAATGGGGGACATGCCAAAATATTCGTTACTGGCCGACTACAAGGACTTTGCGGTTTCGCGCGAACAGGACAACATGCTCGCGATCAATGCATGTACGGTCGAAATGGACGGCGTTTTTGTAGAAAGCGGAATGGCTACGGCCATCGAGCTAAAGCTCCGAGAACACGAAGACAGGAAGGCATTGGCGTCCAGGCGCCAGCCGTGGACATTCACTGCGGAAGAGAGGGCGGTCAAGAAGCATCTTCGCGCCCGGTACACATTTTATATCGAAGGCAATGTCAGCCACCTGCGTGTCGCGGCTGAATACCCGGATGATTTTTCGGTTTCGTTAAACGGGGTCAAGCTGTCCGCCGACGGCTGGTTCATCGACAGAGACATAGTGTGTTATCCAGCATCGCACGCAATTAAGCAGGGCGAGAACATCATTGAGCTGGACGGGCTATACGGGCTAGATACAACGATAGAGAGCGTATATTTGCTAGGCGGCTTCACCGTGGCGGGCGGCGGCGAAAGCGGTAGTAGCGGCGGCGGTAGCGGAAGCGGAAGCGGCTATTATATTTTAAAGGACGACGCTATGCCGGGGCTTGGCAACGCAGCGGAACAGGGCCATCCGTTCTATTGCGGCATGTTGAGTTACGAGACGGAAGTCGAAATCGGCATACCGGCGCCGGGCGCCAGGGTTATAGCCAAGCTGAACGGCTTTAACGGCGCCGCCGCAAAGGTGTTTTTAAACGGAAAAGCCGTAGCCGTATTGGGGTGGGCGCCGTATGAGGCTGACATAACGGAATTCGTTGTGCAAGGCAAAAACGCTCTGCGCGTGGATGTGTATTCATCCGGCCAAAATATCTTCGGGCCGCATTCCAAACTAAAAATGCCGGGGCTTGTCTCGCCAGGGTCGTTTTATGAACCTGACGAAGGCGTGTTCTTCCCGTACGGGCTATACGAGGGGGTATCAATTTTGACATTGGGCCGCTGAACATATAAAAGGGCTCAAGCGTACCATAAATGACATAAATAAAGATATAGGGAGTTAAAAGTGGGTTATGTAAAAAACAGAATAATAGCTGAAGTGCCGCCAATAACAAAAAAACTGAAGATTATCATAGATTCGGACGCTGCTAATGAGATTGACGATCTTTACGCAATCACGCTTGCACTATGTTACCCGGAGCGTTTCGATATTATAGGTTTCGTGGCGACGCATTTCGCTCAATGGGCAGGGCCTGAAAGTATCAAAGCTTCATATGATGTAATATTGGAATTGCTAAATAAAGCCGGGCTGGCGGGTAAGTATCCTGTTAAAATGGGGTCGTCCCCGATGCAATATCCCAATGTGCCTAATGATAGCGAGGGCGTAGATTTTATAATAGAGTCCGCCAGGAGCTGTTCGAGCGAAGACCCTCTTTGGGTCGTCGGAATAGGCGCCGCTACTAACCTTGCCTGCGCGTTATTAAAAGCCCCGGACATTGCGGCGAAGGCGAGATATGTGTTTCACGCAAGAAGCGAGCATACTTGGCCGGATAGGAGCGTTCAATTCAATGTGTATGGGGACATTATCGCCGCGAAGACCTTGCTGGAGAGCGATATACCTCTCATTTGGTTCGATACCGGCACATATATCTGTGCTCCATACGAGGACACTCGCAAATATCTTGCGCCTACAGGAGAGGTAGGCAAATTCCTGCATGAATATCGCGACCGCAACCCTTACTTCGCGTTGCCGGACAAGGGTTTTTTCGATATGGGGGATTTCGCGTTTCTGTTAAATCCTGGCATCTGTGAGAGTGAAATCTGCGAAGCGCCCGAGCTAACGCGCTATATGGAATTCAAGCATACTGGTAGGTACGGTCGCATGCAACGCGTCTACGAAATAGCTCCGTTGAAGGTATGGGAGCTGTTATATGAAGGTATAACCAAATTGAATAAATGAACGCAGGAACGAACGATACGCTCAGAATGAGGAAGCGCGCGTTTACGCGCGCTTCCCCATATTTACCAGCACGTCCCTGTCCCACAGTTGCACGCCCGTGCTCTCGGCCAGGTTGATCGCATTTTTTGAGAACCTGCTGTTCGTAGCGACCGCCGCCGCGTCGCACCCGTAATAGAGCATCGCTGCGAAAACTTCCTGAACCGCTTTTACCCCGACCGATTTACTGTAGAGCTTGCATTGGATGGCATAGCGCTCGCCATCCTTCTCCGCTATGACGTCCGCCCCGTAGTCCCCGGTCCTGGGCGTGGTCACTATATCCTTAAACCCGTTTTTGCGCAGCACATGCGTAATATATATTTCAAATTCCTGCCCGTCGGTTATATCGTCGATGCCGGAACGTCTTATCCGCCATTTGCGCGCAATGCTCCTGGCAATCGGCGCAAGGCGCGCAACGATCAAGAGGCATAATATTGCAAGTATGGCGATAAAAAATATTTCTGGCATCAGGGGCGTCCTCTAAGTGATAAAATAAAACCGTAATGTACATTATATAATCATTATAAGACATAGACGATTGTTAAATTCGTTATTTTGCGGGCGAACACTGTTCGCCCCTACAACATTTTGTATATACGGAATATTAATTGACCATATGTAGGGACGCACATTGTGCGTCCGCGACTTTTACAATCACCTATTATAAAACATCATATGAGGTAACCGCTATGTTCAATTCAATGCTGTCTCCTCGCGAGATCGTCATGATGGCGTTAAATCACAAGGTAACGCCGCGCACCCCGTTTTCCCTGGGGTTTGGCGTCAACCTCCCGGCTAAGTTGCACCTGATGGAACATCTTGGGCACAAGGACGTCCGCCAGACAGACGACTTTTTGTCGTCCTTCGACGACATCCGCCGCGTCGCCCCGCCCTATGTTGGCCCGGACGACAGGAACCGCACGCTGCCAGACGGCTGCGCCACAGACATATGGGGCGTTACGCGCAAACCGATAACATACATAAAAGATGGCGTATATAATGAAATATGCCACTACCCACTCGCAGGGGCGAGGTGCGTCGCCGATTTAGACGGCTACGCGTGGCCAAGCCCCGATTGGTTCGACTATGCGGCGCTGCCCGACGCTATCCGGCGGGCGGACCCGGACGGATCGCACGCCATAATGATGGGCAACGGCAACATATTTGAAACGACCTGGTATATGCGCGGCCTCGAGCAGACCATGATAGACCTCGTGCTGGAGCCGGAACTGCTCGACTACATATTCAAGCGCGTGACCGCGTTCTACATGGAGTATTTCGACCGGGCGCTCGCCACCGCGCGGGGCGCGGTGGACATCGTCTTCACAGCCGACGACATCGCCGGGCAAAATGGGATGCTGATGTCGCCCGACATATGGAGGACGCAGATTAAGCCTTATCATAAACAAATGAACGCCCGCCTGCACGGGTTTGGCGTAAAAATACTATACCACACAGACGGCGCGGCGCACAGCGTTGTCGAATATCTGATCGATATGGGGATCGACGGATGGGAAGCCCTCCAACTGGACGCGTCCGGAATGGACGCCGACGCTATAAAGAAAGCAGCGGGCGGCAGGCTTGCGTTCCACGGGGGTATTTCGGTCCAGCAACTGCTGCCATACGCCACCCCGGGCGAGGTCGTGGGCGAGGTGCGGCGGCTCATCCAATGCCTGGGCCGCAACGGAGGCTATATCGCCGCGCCGTCGCACGCCATACAGGCCGGCACACCCCCAGAAAACATACTGGCGATGCTAAATACCGCACGCCCCGACATTTGGGATACATAAGCGGGTATCATGTGTGTTATTGGCATATCGGGCACAATGATTGCTTTATGGTAAGATCATTCGCGCCGTCCCGGTTTTGACGGCGGCGATGATGTCGGACAGGCCCTCCGCTTTTTTATCCAGCGCGACGCCGCTTGGGAAGCGCAGCTCTATATTGTGCGAATCACTGCCCGCCTGCATGGGCAGGCCGTTCTGCTCTGCGAATGCCAGCGCTTTCGCGTTTACGTCCGGGGGCATTGACGCGTTGAAAACCTCGACCCCGTCGAGCAGCGCCGGTTCCGCAGGGTGCTGGATCGCTATGTACCACGCCTCCCTGAACGGGTGCGCCTGCACGATGAACCCGCCGCTCGCCCGCACAAGCGCGCTGTACGCCTCTATCGGGAGCTTGTCCAGCCCCGGCTGCGCGTATAAGAAGTCCGGCGCCAGCCCATATGTGAGAAAATCGGAGCCCAGTATGCTGTACTCCCAGCCAAAAAAGACGTCGAGCCCAATTCTGTCCCCTTCCGCCTTGGCTTTTTGATAGCCGGACACGAACATATCCATCTGTTTTTTCCAGCGCATAAGCTTTGGTATGGTCGAGTTCCCATTAATGAAATGGTCGGTGATAATGACGCCGGCGTACCCCCTGCTTTTATACGCCCGGATTTGCTCCTCGGCGCCGCTGACGGCGCACGCGCTGATCTCGGCGGTGTGCATATGCGTTTCGTACAGATAGTCCATATGGTAGGCAGGCCTTCCTGCCAGCGGTCGCCAATTGCCCGCGTCCGCCGACAATATGATAATAATATAGGTAATTTTAAAAAGTCGCGGACGAACACTGTTCGTCCCTACGGGCGCATAGGCGGCTGTAGCGGTAATTGTTAATCGCCATTACAAGCGCATAGGCGGCTGTAGCGGCGATTGTTAATCGCCATTACGGGCGCATAGGCGGCTGTAGAGGCGATTGTTAATCGCCATTACAAGCGCACAGGCGGCTGTAGAGGCGATTGTTAATCGCCATTACGGGCGCATAGGCGGCTGTAGGGGCGATTGTTAATCGCCCGTGTGCAATATTTAAAAACGTATAATTAATTATTAATTATACTATACATGAAAATTTCGTGTAAAAAAACAGGCGCCGCTTTTTGCTGCGGCGCCTGTTTATTATACAAGATATGCGGTTATGCTTGGGGTAGATCAACTTAATAATTTTCTGTAGCAACCTAATCTACAACAGAGCCTCTGGCTGAAATGCGGCCATACTCTGACAGTTTGAACAGGTCGAGCCTGTACAGGGTACCAGGGGAGACTGGCGTCGGGGCGCTGTTCGCGGCCTGGATCGCGCTGGTGAAACGCTCCGTCCTCAGCGCACTCGGCCAAGCCGTGCCGAGCCCTACGCCCCAAACATTAATTTCGTTGCCTGATGCCGCACTAAAGGTGATTGCCGTGTCCTTGTTCGTCTTGGGGTCATAGTTGCGGCCCCTGAGGGCGATGGCGCGGACATTCGTTGTTTGCGCGTCGTTCCTGATATCAAGATCGTTGACCAAACCTATCGTCAGCTTGCCCGTCAGGTTGGACGACCCATAGCTGCCCAGCGCGATGGTCGGGCTGTCGGGGCTCTTGCTGATGGCGTAGAACCGGGCGCCATTGCCGATGTTGATGTCGCCGCTGCAGTTAGCTGCGAACGCAATCGCGCCTACCGGGTACAGCGAGGTGTCGCCGGCCGCGCTATTGCCGGTATTGTTGTTGATGACCGTCAGCGTGCTGTTGTTGCCGGTCACGTTGATGGAGTGGTCTGTGATGTAGTGCGACTGCGTCGTGATGGTGGCGCGGCTGCCGAAGTTGTTCTCCGCGTACATATTGCCGCCGCCCTGGACATTGATTGTGAGCGGCCCCACCAGAGGCGCGTCGTGGAATATTACGCCGTAGAGCGATGTTTTATCCTTGCCCAGCGGATCCACGCCGCTCCTGATCATTTCCAGCCTGGAGCCGGCGCCAATAACATTGTATGTGGCCTTGCCGACAGTGTAGATGTTGGAATCCTGCGTGTTGTATGTGTATACATAGCCGCCATTCAGGACGTTCAACGAGAAGTCTGTCTTGCCCTCGGCCGCTATGGCGAACTGCCCGCCGATTATGTGCAGTTTGCTGCCGCCGCCACTGACAGTGATGTTTTTCTCAGGGATTGTCGACAGGTAACCGCCGGCAAGGGACATCGCCCTCCAGCCGTTGGTCTTGATCTGCATTTCGCCGCCGTTTTTCACCTCGAGGTCGAACGATGCCGGCCCGTAGTGCTCAAGCGCCGCGTATTCGCCGGAAGTCGCCCTGCCGATTTTGCCGTCGGCTGTGATGAAGGCCTTGCCGCCGTCCACTACGAACGAATCGTAGCCCACGGTCGAATAATCGATATATTGATAGTACCAGCCGTTGCCGTTCCGCGAATTAACATTGAGCAAGCCCTTGATAATCACGCTGCTGGTTCCGCTGACGGCGCCGACTTTCGAGCCGATTATGACAGGCGCGAAGTCCCTGGCGTACGCGTTTGTGCCCTGCGCGCTGATATTGAGCACGGCTGTGCTATCGACCAGGATGTCGAGGTTGCCGCCGGCCGGTTTGCGCAGGCTGAGCGCCGTCGATCCGTGCGTTGCGGGATAGTCGACGAGGCTAGCGTCGGAAACCAGATTAACTGTAGCGCCGCTCTTCACCGTGAATTCCTTGGCTGCGCCGGAATGGATGATGGCCGTCTGGGCGTAGCCTTTGTTGGACTCTACCAAGTTGGTGCCGGCAGCCGCGTTAAACAGCGAGTTCTCGTTGAATATATACTTTTCATAACCTTCTATCAGGTTGTCTTTGTACGTGTTTGATGTGGTGGAGCTGAGCTTCCTTGCCATGTTCACCTGGGCGCCATCCGCCACGACAAAGCTGCCGTAAGCGTTTGTGCCTGTGCCCACGCCCGAGGAATCCGTGCTCTTGAAGAATATGCTGTTGTTCTCGCCCAGCATGTTAAAGGCGCCGCCAATTGTGACATCCTTGGCGTAAACTACCGCATAGTTGGCTGCCGTGCCTAATGTGGCTATGTAGCACAGGCCGTCGAATGTGACGCTGTCGATCCTGCCGTAGCTCACGCTGGAGGTGCGCTGCCCAACGAGGGCCGACCCGACAAAGCTGGTGTTAAAAAATTCCACGTTCCACGCCCCGGCCTTTGATATAGGCGATGCATAAGCGGTAAACGCGCCGTATTTGTCTGTCGACATGACCGTGATGTCGTAGACTCTCAGCGCGCCGAACGCTTCCAGGTTAATGCCGTAGCTGGCAAGATCTAAAATGTAGCTTTGCCCATAAATTTCTAAGCTACGGTTCAAAACCAACTTCGGGTCCGGTGACTTGGGGGCTGCTATGCTGTTGCCCAGTATAATCGCATAGACATCCGGATTAGCCAGGGCCGCTTTGAACTGATCGAACGTATAGACGGTCGTGCCCGCCGGTATCGGCGCCACGGCCACCAGCCCGACTGTTGCTACCAACAGTCCATCAACCGCATCGTCCACTTCGGATTGAATGGCAGCGGGTTCGCCGAATACAAACAGCGCATAGCTGCGGGCCAAGGCGAATGGCGCCCACGATTCCGGCGTGTAATTAGACTCTACCAAGCCCGATGTTTGTTGGAGAATTGATTCGAGCGCGTCCTTATCGACTGGCGCGGGCGCCGCGAACGCCAAAGACATGCTCGACAACGCGATAAGTAAGACCAGTACCAGAGAAATTGCTTTTCTTGCAGTTTTTTTCATTGATGATTCACCTCATAATTATTTTGTAATGACTGCTGCGTACAAAGATAAATGCCTTACTGCACAAAGATAAATGCCTTACTGCCTTGATACAATATTTTACTGCCCCAAATAAATACCTCGCTGTCCTTTCTGATTTTTGTTTTTGTTGCATTTGCGCGCCGCATTTATGAATGCAGCCATATCCGTGTCGTCAGTTCCCCTTGCCCCCGCATTTCTACCGGCCATCGCCGGCTATCCTGTGCCACTTATTGCATCCATTGCCCCATCGCGCATTTCGCCTGTTCCGCGTAATCCATCTGTGATGTTAGATTAAATAATAACTCAATTCTCATTAGCGAAGCGGATAATTTTTTATCTTCTTGTTTTGTAGTTATGATTTCCTTGAAATTTCTTAATATACTGTCAGACTATTGAAACCTGATTTTAAAACCCATATGAACTAGTGAATAAGACACTTCATATATATTATATACTAGTATTAGTTTATGTCAACAGGAATTTTTTTCGTTAAATTCATATTAAATTCTGTATTTTTCTTAATATTCCTGTAACACTTTAAAATCAATGGTAACACGATATTCTCGATTACTCAATGACAAATAAATATAAATTAGTTTACATATTTATGACATTAATAAGCGTTTTTTTGTATTATTCCTACCAAGTGTTAGCAATATGATGGCAAAATAATTACAATAATTTCATTGCGATATAATGGTTAAAAAACGTTTTTTAGTATATATTACAGCATTTCAAGCATAGGCAACCATATAAAACGCCACATAATGACATCATAATTTATTGATTATAATTTCATATCAATTTCGTGATTTCATATAAATGCAGTTGATGGCGGAGATGGGCGGACGCACGTCTGCAAGCATTAATAAGCATACGTGATTGAATTAAAGCGAACCGATGGAACAAAATAACTACATGAACACTCTATAACAATAAACCACAATAATTACCGGTAGAGTGGCGTGCTAGTTTTATATATTAAATAATTCATATGAAAGAGGATGGATATGAAAACCACATTCAACCGTATTGTTGCGGTCGCGCTGGCACTATGTATTGCGATGTCGCTCATGCCGACGCCGGCGGCGCTTGCCGGCCCCGGGCCAGCCACCGTCTATGATCCGGGCGACATTGAGATCATAAACAATATAATAGAAAACAATTACTTAGACTGGACGCCCGACCCCGGCGACGGCAGCGAAGCCGCCCTTTGGCCCCGCGTCACCTGGTGGGCGGAGCCTGGCGAGCCAACCCTACGCATATACCAATTGTATCTCGACGATGAAGGCCTTGTGGGCGTCCTAAGCGTCGTCGGCCTGTCGAAACTGGAGCATTTAGAATGCAGCGACAATTTCCTCACAGGGATAGACGTAACAGGATGCGAAAATCTGCTAGCCTTTTTTTGTTATTATAATATGATGTCCGGCATGGATGATATTGTTGGCTTTGATTTTGAAAAGGACTACGAGGCTTTCGCGTTCAACTACCAAAGGTACTTGGGAGAGGCATACACGGTCATTTTCGATCTGCAGGGTGGGACGGGCAACAGCACCACTGTGGATCAATTATTACCGCTGGGCGCGAGGGTCATCAGGCCAGCCATCGACCCGACGAGGACGGGCTACGCGTTCACCGGCTGGTATATGGAGCCCGACTGCGTGAATTTTTGGGACTTCCGCAACGAGTTCATCGGCGATCAATTTGACAACCCCATTATTATATACGCGGGATGGGCGCTGAAGGACTACACGGTGACGTTTGAGCTGCAGGGCGGCACGGGCAACGCCACCACGGCGCCGCAGACGCGGAACTACGGCGACCTCGCGGCAAGGCCCGGCGACGACCCGACGCGGGCGGGCTATACATTTGATGGCTGGTTCCGGGATGCGGGCAGCGTCAATGAATGGGAATTCATGACAGATATTATAACGGGCGACACAACAATATACGCGAAGTGGACGGCCATTCCGACCCCCACCCCGGGCGGCGGCGGGGGCGGCGGCGGTGGCGGGGGCGGGGGCGGCGGCGGGTCGACGCCCACGTCGACTCCATCAGCGTCGCCCTCGCCAACGTCGACGCCCTCGCCGACCCACATCCCCGACCCGACCCCTCCCGCCGCGTCGGTCGCGACCATCACGGTGATCTTCGAGCTCCAGGGCGGCGTCGGCAACAGCTCCACGGCCAACCAAAGCGTACCCGTAGGCGGCAAAGCGGTTAGGCCTGCCAACGACCCGTCTCGCTCGGGCTATATGTTCGGCGGCTGGTACAAAGAGGCGAGAAGCATAAACGAATGGGACTTCGACGCGGACACCGTAACGCTGGCAACAGGCAATCCGACGCGTATTTACGCCCGGTGGATCCCGGAGCTGGAACGAAACAGCCATATAAAGTACCTATTCGGCTACCCGGAGGGCGACGTGCGTCCTGACGGGTATATCACGAGGGCGGAAGCGGCGGCTATTTTTTATCGGCTGATCATCGCCGGCGACAAGGAAGAACCGGTCGAGGCGGGGTTTAGCGATATTGAGGCGTCCGAATGGCACTACCAGTCCATCGCGTATCTTGAAAAGAACGCTATTTTACAAGGCTATTTAGACAGCACATTCAGGCCGGACAATCCGATATCCAGGGCGGAGTTCGCCGCTGTGGCGTCGCGGTTCGACAGGCTGGAGACCGATGTGCCCAATGTTTTCGCCGACGTGGAGGACTCCCACTGGGCGGCGGGCTATATTAACAGCGCCGTTGTGAAGGGCTGGATCAGCGGCTTTCCCAACAGTATCTTCCGCCCGAACGAGAACATCACGCGCGCCCAGGTCGTGACCATCGTCAACCGCATGCTCGACCGCAGGATACGGCCGGAAAACGTCCCGGAGGACGTCGTCCGCTACACGGATTTAAACTGGGACCACTGGTCGTACTGCGACATAATAGAAGCGTCCGTGGAACACGAATATATTCGCGACCCCGACGACTTAAAATATGAGCTATGGAGGTGATAGGTTGAAATAAGAAAGAAAAAATCGTACCGTTGAACAAGATATGTCAAAACAAATGGCAAAGTGGCGACCGTATATTAAAAACGGGCGCCCCTTGCCATTTGGGCATTTTGTAAATAAAATATCATATATAAGTATTTAAAAATTGTTGCATATACCGCAATATTTGCGCCAGGGGGATTGCAAATGAATAAACGGGCTGGGGCAGCGGCGCTGTCCATTATACTGGTGTTTTCTATGCTTTTGCTTTGCTCCTGCGACGAAGACGAGATTATAAGCAGCGTCATGGACGCCGTCGAACAAGGCACGGCGGGTGGCGCCGTTGAATCTGAGCCTACGACAAGTTTGGGTGGCGTCGTTGAGTCCGAGCCTACGACAGGCGCTACCGGAGCCACCGGAACCACCGGCGCCACAGAAGCCACGCTGGCGACAAGCGCTACCGGCGCCACTGAGTCCGCGCCATCTGCCGTAGCGCAGGAACCGCAAACGCAAAATCCGATCGTCTATTTTACATCGGACATCAGTCCAGGCGGCTTGATGGCGGCGTATGAAGCGCTCGGGGTGTCGCCCACCGGCAATGTCGCCGTGAAGATCACCACCGGCGAGCCACCCAACAGCAACTATCTAAAACCGGAGCTGATAGTGGACCTTGTGCAGTCTGTCGGCGGTACGTTGGTGGAGTCAAATACCGCATATGGGGGGCGGCGCGCGAGCAATGCGCTGCACCTGCAGGTGGCAGAAGATCATGGATATACCAAAATAGCCGAATTTGACCTCCAGGACGCCGACGGGGAGATCAGCCTACCGGTCACAGGCGGGGAGATATTGAAGGAAAACTTTGTGGGCGCAACCTTCCCGAATTATGACTACTATATAATACTGTCCCATTTCAAGGGCCATGCAATGGCTGGCTACGGCGGCGCCATAAAGAACATATCCATCGGCATCGCCTCGGCGTCTGGGAAGAGCTGGATACATACCGGCGGAAACAGCAAGTCGGGATATTCGGGCAACCAGGACAATTTTCTCAAAAGCATGGCTGAGGCAGGGAAATCCGTTACGGACAGCCTTGAAGGCAATATTGTATATATAAATGTAATGAACCGGTTGTCGGTGGACTGCGATTGCAACGGCAACCCCGCCGAGCCGGACATGCATGACATTGGCATATTGGCGTCGCTCGACCCGGTGGCGGTGGACCGCGCCTGCCTCGATTTGGTCTACGCGGCCGAAGACGGCGCCTCCTTGGTGCGGCGCATTGAATCCCGTAACGGAGCACTGGCGGTCGAGCATGGCGAAGCCATCGGGCTGGGTAGCAGCAAATATACGCTGGTCGATATTGACGATGCTTGAAGCGCTGCCCGAGGCAGTATACGGCGCCCTGCGGCGCGAGTCCATCTACCTCTGGCATTACATGTCCATACAGTTTGAGCAAATTTTCGGATACTACGTGCTTGGCGTCGTTCTGGGTTCGCTCATCTCCGTGTTCGGCAAAGATAAAATTCTCCGGCTGCCCGTTGACATGCGAAGCAGAGGCAAGGGAGCGAAGGGTATGACCGGCATGTCCGGCATTTCCGGCATGACCGGCATATATGCTTTATCCGGCGCTTCCGGCATATTCACCGCGAGCGTCATCGGCGTCGCCTCGCCGCTATGCATGTACGGCACAATCCCGATCGCCGCTTCTTTTTCCGAAAAGGGGCTCAAAGACGACTGGCTTGCGGCGTTTATGATGTGCTCTATTTTATTGAACCCACAGCTCATCATGTACAGCGCGGCGCTGGGCGCTACGGCCCTGGCCGTCCGCATCGCGTCGTGTTTTGTGTGCGGGCTGCTGGCCGGCGTCTGCGTGCGCCTTGCATATGTAAACAGAGGCAAGGGTTTCTTCCGCTTTACAAGCTTCGCGGAGCGGTCCGCCGAGGGCAACGCCGACGCCAGTAACTCCACCGCCAGTAACGCCGACGCCAGTAACGCCGCAAGAGCAAGCGCTGATACCAACGTCTTTATAAAATTGTTGAAAAATATTTTACGCAACATAAAAGTGACGGGGCTTTACTTTGTCATCGGCATTATACTCTCCGCCGCTTTTCAGCGCTATGTGCCTGAGAGCGTCATGGTCAACCTGTTTGGCAACAACAGGGCATTCGGGACGCTCATGGCGGCGACAATCGGCGTGCCCCTGTATGTCTGCGGCGGTGGGACCATTCCGTTACTGCAGGGCTGGCTGGCGGGCGGCATGAGCATGGGGGCTGCCGCGGCTTTCATGGTTTCGGGCCCCTCCACAAAAATAACTAACCTCGGCGCCGTAAAAATAGTGCTGGGCGCAAAAAATTTCGCCCTCTACATAGCGTTCATAATGTTATATGCGACTTTGATAGGGCTGTTGACGAATATGCTAATATAGATAATAATATCAAAACTGAAAGGGGCCATATGCTGCCTACAACCGATTTCCTTGGCGCGAAAATTACTCGACTCATTTTAGGGGACAACCCGTTCACAGGCAACTCATACGTGGAAAGCTGGATACCTGGCGAAATAATGCTCGACTTCTATACCGCAAACAATGTCGTAAAGACAATGTTCGAGGCCGAATCGAACGGCGTCAACGCCATCATGGCGCTGGGCGACCCTTTCATCTTGCGCTGTATCCGCCAGTTCCGCAACGAAGGCGGGAAGATGCACGTGCTGTTCCAAAGTTATCCTCCCATTGATTTGGAAACCAACATTCGACAAATGCTCAAATGCGAGCCAATCGGCATATATCATCAGGGCGGCACATTGGACATGATGCTCGAAAACGACGAGGACGGCCTTGTCCGCTCCCGCCTGCAGATGATAAAGGATTCCGGCGTGCCGATGGGCCTTGGCACACATGTGCCAGAAGTTGTCGCGCGGGCGGAGGCGGAGGGCTGGGGCGCCGATTTTTACGCGTGCTGCCTATACAACGCGCGCCGCCAGAAGCGCGGCGAGACGTCGGGCTTCATCTCCGGCAAAAAGAAAACGCACCTGGTTTTCTTCCCGCAGGATCCGCCCGTCATGATGGAAACCATGCGCTCGACGCCTAAGCCGTGTATAGCGTTTAAAATACTCGCGGGCGGGCAGCGCATCTTGGACCTTCCGCCGGACGATGTCCCTGCCGAAGTCGAGCGCGCCTTCAAGGAGACCTACGAGGGCATCAAACCCGGGGATGTCGCCTGCATCGGTGTATACCAGGGTGACAAGAACCAGCTAGCCGAAAACTGCGAAACAGTCCGGCGGATACTGGGTTAGCCGAATAATAACCATGTAATAACCATTTTGTATGACGCATATGCAATCGTATGGCGCCTGTGTATTCGTATTATTTAAAATTCGTAGGGCGCGATGTCTTCATCGCGCCGCCGCGCCGCAAGGTATTCCTATAATTTTAATCATCATAATAACCGGGAGCGATATCATGCCTGTCGATGATGCAATGTATTATCGCATCTTGGACTTCGTCTACGCACCCGGATATATTTTTATTAATATCCGTCCCCCAGAACCTCAACACAGTCCAGCCAATCCCGAATAATTGCCTGTTTGTTTCGCAGTCCCTGCATATGTTGCGATCTATTTTATTGATCCAATATTCGCTGTTATGATGAATCCTATGCTTTTTCTCCTCCCAGTCCTTGCCATGCCAAAACTCACCGTCGCAAAAAATGGCGATATTGTGCTTCGTGATGGCAATGTCGGGGACGCCGGGCAGATTGGCGTAGTTCTTCCTGTAGCGTATGCCCGAGGCCCACAGCGCTTTTCGCAGCAAAACTTCAATCGACGTATTCTTGTTTTTAATACGGCTCATGGTATAGCTGCGTTTTGGGTCGGACGCCGGGGGCGATTTACTCATATTAAACCCTCACATTGCAGTTAATGCTTCGCTGCACATTTTTCGCAGATAAAATCGTACAAGCGTTCCAGGCCAAAGCTGCCGGCGTCGGCATTGGCGACGGCGGTAGCGGTAGCGCTGCCAACAGCGCCGGTAGTTGCGCCGGAACTGGCGGCGCCAACAGCTCCTGCGCCGGAACTAGCGCCCCCAACAGCGTCGGCTGCGGCGTCGGCAGCGGCGTCGGCGTCTAGCGTTATCGACAGGTATAGGCCGCGTATGTCGAGCGCGTCGATGAGCGCTGCGATTTCGCCGTATGTCAGGTCGGCGGTGATGAGCAGGCACTTGCCCGCTTCTTGCACGGACCGGAAGATATCGATACAGTTATATATCGGCGGATCGCCCTCGTCTTTTTGAACTTGGACAAGCTGCAGCCCCTCGACGCTCAGTTGCTCCTGCATCGCATGGTAGCTCGTCGGGTGCGTATGCACCGAATTATAGTCGAATTGGGCGCACATGCGGTTGTGTATCGGCACGACGAAATCATTCATCTGTTTCGGCGTGACGAGCGCGCACAGGTCCTCCTGGAAGTGGTTCACAGTCCCGGGCGCCCACAGCCCATATGGATGCAGCATGCCGCCTTCGAATTTCGCAGAGTATGACAGCGTGAGGTTGATGATGTCCACATGCACCCTGTTGATGCGGTCGAGCATCTGGGCGACGATCCCCGGCTCGTCGACGAACGCGTAAATCATCTCCTCCTGCCCGATAATGGCGCCGTATGTGTCCAAACAGCCGCGCATGAGCGATTCTACTACTGGGCGCGAGCTGCCGAAGCGTTCGGAATATTTCACAAGGAATTCTGTGTATTTGTCAAGCCATGCATCATCTACGCGGATCTTGTCCGGGTCGCCGGGAGTCTGCTGACAGGGCGTCGATATAAATGAGTGTTCGAGCGCCATGACGCCGCAGCCGAGCAGACATTCCATCCAAGGGATGCCGCCGAACGGCGACACGCCCCTAATCGTGTCGTTGTAAGAGCGCCTGGCTGCGACGCCACCGGCGCCGCCACCAACGCCGCCACCAGCGACGCCGCCAACGCCGCCAATGCTGCTGGTTGTACTACCCGCTCCGCCTGCGCCCATAACGCCGGTTGCGCCCATAACGCCGCCGCCACCTCCGTCGGCCGCGCTCCGGGCGGCGGCATAAGTTATTTCCTCTGCCGTCTGTTCGCAAAACGCGTCTACATCCACCATATCGGGCGTAATCATTTTTCCATGCTGCATCAGTGCGCGCGACGCCTTCATTTTGTCGTACGGGAAGCGGTCGCCGTAACGGAACGACAGAAGCGGGCGGGATACAGGCTCCCTTTTCCAAAAAGCGTCATGCATCTTAATTTTCGTATATAAATCGTCATTCATATGATTAATGGAAAATCCTTTTTTATTGAATTAATTGTGCATTAGTATATCTGCCAGCACCGACGCGTCCATGTTGCCGCCCGAAATAACAAAACATATGGAGCGCCCAGGCCCCGTGTCTATCGCGCCGTCGAGTGCGGCGGCTATACCGACGCAGGCCGACGGCTCGGCGACAATATTCGCGCGCGTCACCGTCTCCATCAACGCCCGCCGGATCGGCGCCTCTCCAACCGTCAACATTCTGTCCACGTAGTCTCTGATCAACGCGAAATTTATAGGCTCCGCCACATTGACGCGGAGTCCGTCCGCAATAGTCGCGCCCATTTCAACAGTGACAGGCGCGCCCGCGCGTAGGCTGGCCGTGAACCTCGGTACAGCCGCCGGCTCCACCGCTGTCACGATGGCGCCGGGCATGCAGCCCTTCGCCGCTACAGCCGCACCGCTCACTATCGCCCCGGCGCCGCAGGGCATGACAATTTCGTCGAACCTGCGCCCCGCCACCATTTCATTCATTTGCTCCATTTGCTCGGAAGCCTCCACGATAATCGTGCCATGGCCGGCAATCAAGGCGACGTCCGCATACGAGTGAACAAGGCTATAGCCGAATTTTTCAATCAATTCGCCGCATTTGCGTTCCCTCTCTCCTACCGTAAGCCCATGGAGGACGACTTCCGCTCCATATTCCTTGGTTCCGGCTATCTTCGCAATCGGGGCGTCTTCCGGCATGACGATAACAGATTTTGTGCCGAGTTTTGCGGCAATATACGCAACCGCCTGCGCATGGTTCCCGCTGGACGCGGCTGCGACCCCGCGCGCGCGTTCTCCTTCGGAGAGGCTCAACATTTTATTGATAACGCCCCTCACCTTGAACGAGCCCGTATGCTGGAGGTTCTCTAATTTAAGGAAGATTTGCGCACCGTCGAACAGTTTTTCCAGTTTTTCAGCCCGCAGTAGGGGCGTCCGTTTGACATACGCACGGTTATTGACATGCGCGGACATGATCATGCCATACGTTACGACGGGCACCACAGCGGGCGACGCGGAACCCGGAATTGTGCCCGATGCAGAGCCCGGATTTGAGTCCGTTGCGGAACCCGGAATTTTTTCCGGTGCAGAGCTCGGATTGGCGTATGGCGCGGAACGATGCTTATTCATTTATGCCAATAGATCCCAGCGTTTAGGATCGATTTCGTAACGCGTTGGCTTGCCCTCCGACGCGTTGATTATGTTTTCCACTACGCACCGCATCAGCGAGTTGTGCCCCTGCTGCGTGGCGCCGGCGACGTGCGGCGTCAGCAAAACGTTCGGCATGGAGCGGAGCGGGCTGTCCAGCGGCAGAGGCTCCGTGTCGTACACGTCCAGCGCCGCCCTGATGCGGCCAGTGGAGAGTTCATTTATCAGCGCCGCGCTGTCAATCACGACAGAGCGTGAAGAGTTGATAAATATACCGCCGTCCGGTACCCGCGCGATAAGCTTTTGGGTAATCATGCCTTTTGTGGACGGCAGCACAGGCAGATGCACCGATACGACAGGCCGCGACATCACGTCTTCGAGCGCGCCGAGGCGAACGCCTAGCTTTGCTGCCTCCTCGGGCGAAACATACGGATCGTACGCCAGGATGTCGCACCGGAACGGCGCCAACATCGGCAACAGCGCCCTCGCCGTAGTCGACAGCGACACAATGCCGATTTCCATCCCGGTCAGTTCCATGCCCTTAACGCTGTCGTCGCCCCAGAGGACGCCGCTGTGCATGTCCCTGTCCAGCGCGGGCAGTAAGCGGAGCATGGACATAATCACTGCCATGCACCAGTCCGCCACGCTGTCGGCAATCCTGCCGGCGGCGGTAAACACGCGTACGCCCCGGCCGAACGCCTCGAACGGTATGCGGCTTTTGACAGTCCCGGCGGCGTGGCCGATGTACTTCAAATGAGGGGCGTTATTTAATCCGGCCAAATCCAGCGCCGGCGAGCCCCATGTGGTCAGCAACACTTCTGTGTCCCCCAGCATGGCGTTTTGTTCGGCTGTCGTATACTCCTTTCCGGTGTGGTTAAACGTAGCGTCAAAGTTGTTTTTTATTAAGTCTAGGACGTCGGGCGGGCACACATTTTCAAGCCTCGCAGCCGATGGTATGACGAGCGCCTTCAATTTGCTCATACAAAAGGCCATGCACAGACTGTGCACAAATTACCATGAAAACAGCAATGGCAATGGCAAGCTTTAATCCCAATTGCTTGCCTTCGCGCCACAGTTCTGCCCTTTCTTTTATTTTTCACGCTGTCTCTCCAGTCTCTTCCTTTAATAACCTGTATATACACGCATAATATATTAATCATATATGCAAGTCAAACAATACGCCCGCGTTCGCACCCGCATTCACGCACGCGTTCACACCCGCGTTCACATACGCATACGCACCCACACCCGCATTCACATACGCATACGCGTTCACACCCGCATCCGCGTACGCAATCGCGCATTTACCGAAAATATGACATGCACAATATATCATGACAAAAATAAATCATTGTCAAGCTAACACGCGTATGCTACGATGTAATCTACATACAAACACATGTATGTTTGTTTAATTGTGAAAGGTGAATTGACGCAATGGATACCGACGATAAAATTCTCAGGAATGATCGGCCCGCATACAAAGACGGCATGAATGATAATAGCACAAGTGACGGCACAGGCGCGGATGGCGGCAATAGCGCCATGGGCGGCATGAACGATGATATCACAAGTGACGGCACGGGCGCGGATAGCGGCAATATCACCAAGGGCGGCACGAACGCGGACACGCCGACTACCAAACAACGCATACTCAACAGCGCCGCCAATCTTTTTGCGACAAAAGGTTACACCGAAACATCAATAAGAGAACTCGCCGCTGCCACAGGGCTTCAGGGCTCGTCGATATATAATCACTTCATTTCTAAAAGCGCCATCCTCGAATATATGCTGGACGATTATGTAAAAGCGAATTCCGGCGCTTATGCGTATGAATACACACGTAAAAACCTGGAAGAAGACCCAACGACCGATGGGATATTAAAATGCCTGCAGCTTACATTCACGGGCGAGAGAGCGGAATATTACTTTAAGGTGTTGTGCATGATTATGCAGGAGCAGCACCGAAACATAATAGTAAACGACTATGTAAGGGGCAATATCCGGCAGGCGGAAGATCACACGGACATCATCATTACAGTTTTAAAAGATTTGAACATCATCCGGCGCGATACCGATCCGGATTTTTGGAAAAAAATAGTATCCAGCTTATTTTATACCTTTTCTAACCGCGCCATTCTCGGCAATGGGGACAGCTCGCCAGGTTTCTCGGGCATGGGAATGGTCGATCTTTTGAGAGATTTATTTGACAAAATGCTATTGCTGTGCGGCGTTGACAAATAATACATTTCGAAAAAATTCAAAAAATTACAGACTCATTCTCGGGTTTTATTCGAGTTTTATTCTCTTCTTTCGCCTTGCGCTTTAGTCCCATACAACGATATAATCCATATAATAGCCAAATTCATTTGGCAGTGGAGTAAAAAATATCTGAAAGGGCGGGGCTGTGGCGCAACTTGACGCATGCTTCACAACAAAATGTGCCAGGTCAGCGCATGGTGTAGTATATGAAGTATCGTTATAGCATTTTTACCAAACCTTACAAAGATTTGTCTATGGACGAACTGGGGAAGAAAGTCGTAGACATGGGGTTTTCGGCTATCGAATACCCGCTGCGGGACGGTTTTCAAGTGAAGCTGGACGACGCGGAGAACGGCATGGCTGCACTGGCCAAAACCATGGGCGCGTACGGTGTATCCGTATCGAGCGTGGCCGCTACGACGGACGAGTGGGCGTTCGCCGCCTGCCAGGCCGCCGGTTGCAAAATCTTGCGGATCATGGCGAGGACAGACAAAAATATGCGGTATCTCGACTGGGAAAAGTCGTATATCAAGCAACTGGAAGGCCTCGAGCCCCTCACCCGCAAATATGGAGTGACCCTTGGAATCCAAAACCACTGCGGCCCCATGTTGTCCGGCACAATGGAATTGAAGCGCGTCGTGGAAAAGTTCGATCCGAAAGCCATCGCCGCTATCTGGGACGCCGGCCACTCCGGGCTCGCCGGCGAGGACACAAAACAGGCGCTCGATATCATCTGGGACAATGTGTGCCTCATCAATTTCAAGAACGCGTATTACCGCCGCGTCAACGGGCCGGAAGCCCCCTACGCCAAATTCCACCACCATTTTACGCTGGGGCGCCACGGGTTCGCCGATTACCCTAAAATTGCCGCGTACATGATTGAACGCGGCTACGAAGGCGACATCTGCCTCCCCGCCGAATATACGGACGAAGCGCTGGTCGACGAGCTCGCCCCCATCGAACTGGCATATGTCAAATCGCTATTCGAATGATAATACTTCATATTCGTAATAATTATATCCATCATGAATGAGTGAATTTGAATTAATGAATGTATGAATTTATTAATGTATGAATGTATGAATGAGTGAGTGAGTGAGTGAGTGAATGAATGGGAGGTAAATAAATGATCCGGATTAGCGCTTGTATCGAGATGCTGTTTAAGGAATATGAATTCAACGACCGCCCTGCTGCGGCGAAAGCCGCAGGCCTTGAAGCCATTGAGTTCTGGGGCTGGTCGAACAAGGATTTGGGCGGGCTTGCCGACGCCGCCAACGCGGCGGGCGTCGCCGTGGCGGCCTGCGGCCTCGGCACGAAAGACGCAAAACGGGCAGAGGCCATTAGAAATTACGGCCTGTTGGACAAACGCAACGCAGGAGTATTTGCGGAAAACGTACAAGAATCCATTGAGGCCGTGCGCCCCCTCGGCATCAGGACAATGCTTACAACCGTTGGGCAGGAGCTGGACGGCGTGCCGCGCGGCGACCAGCACGAAGCCATCGTGGAGTGTTTGAAGGCCGCAGCGCCCATAGCTGAAAAAGAGGGCTTCACCCTTGTGTTAGAGCCACTCAACATCCTGGTCAACCATAAAGGTTACTATCTCTCCTCATCCCACGAGGCAGCGGACATCTTAAAGGCCGTCGGCTCGCCAAATATTAAAATGCTCTTTGACGTCTACCATCAACAGATTACGGAGGGGAACCTGATAGCGAACCTGACCGAATACATGCCCCTCATAGGCCATATCCACACGGCGGACAACCCCGGAAGGCACGAGTTCGGCACCGGCGAAATAAACTACAAGGCGGTGCTTCGGGCCATCGACGACGCAGGCTACGAGGGCTATACAGGGCTTGAGTACTCCCCGACGTGCGCCACGGGCCGCTCCCTCGCGGGCGTCTTCAGCGCGCTTTTGTGATATTTAAATTGTAACGATGTGAGCGTAGAATGATATAAAGGATGGAACGTCCGCGCCCGCGGGGGAGGGGTAGGGGGGCGCGGACGTTCGCCATATATTGGGCCTCAATGCGCCCGTAAAATAGGAAATTGCGTGTTTTTGCTTTCCCGCATGGACCGTAAGTCAGCATAATCCGTTAGGTTCACGTTGTCCGCATAATTCGCATAATTCCCATTAATATGTTGCGTAACGGGTATATTACGCGCCCGTAGGTCTGACAAGCTCATTGAGAAAGTCGTTCGCCCTGACCCATTCGTAAAAACCTACGGGATTTTTGCCAAAATTACGAATGGCTGTGCTGTAGCAGAGATTTGTGACAATCGTGACAAAAGCGTCCACGTCCAGAGGCTCGATACGCCCCAACTCCAGCATGCGTTTTAAAAGGGTCCTCGTTATCATGCCTTGGTTCCCGATGAGGTTGCGGTCGATGAATGCTGCGCTCCTCTCGTCGGTCCTGCTTTCCGCCGACGCTATCAAGATAATTCTATCCATAAGTTCTTGATCGGCGGGATCGAAGAAGAATTGAGCCCTTTTGAGAAGTTCATGGGGATGGGTTGTCCGGGCTAGCGTCAATAGATTATTCATATCCGGCAAAACATTCTTGATCTTCTCCTCATATAGCTTGTATATGTGCTCCAGGATGTCGTCTTTTGACTCAAAATGGCTATAGAGGGATGCCGGACGAATACCGACAACATTAGCGATATCACGAGTGCTAACCCTGTTGTAACTTTTCTCTGAAAACAACAAAATCGCAGTTTCGATAATTTTTCGTTTGGTACCGCCTTCCCTTTTACTTCGCACTTTGTGACCTTGCCCTTTCTTTAACGAATTAACGTTTGTACACTTGCAATAACAGTATAAACGAACGCTTGCCAGTCTGTCAACACAAAAAAATAATTTTTTTTAAATTTATTTTTAATATCGAAGTATCTTATTATATAATGTACAGCATAATATGGCGGCTAGTGTCAAATCGGCTTGTTACAAGGCTTAGAGCAAAAAATCAATTATAAAATACCATTAAATTATGATAAACATGAATAATATATTTAATATTATGGATTAAAAACATTTTCATGTAATTATCGGAAATAAATCGGAGGTAAAATTTGACAAAAATTTTAGTAATAGCTGACGATTTTACCGGTGCATTGGACACTGGCGTCCAGTTCGCAGTCGGCGGCGCGCGCGTGTATGTGACCGCAGCAGGTGCGGAGCATATATCAAATGTTATTTCAACCAATAGCCTTGACGTGCTGGTTGTTGATACAGAATCGCGCCACTTGCCCCCCCAGCTCGCTGCGGAACGTGTGGGCGCGCTGACGCGGGAGGCGGTGCGGCTCGGCTTTACGCATTTCTATAAAAAAACGGATTCGGCGCTGAGGGGCAACATCGGAGCGGAACTGGGCGCTATGCTGGAGTCGAACGGCGACACGGCGCTCGCGTTCGCGCCGGCATACCCCGAAAGCGGCCGCATCACAAAAAACGGGATTCACTATATCGATGGGGCGCAGTTGGGAGACAGCGTGTTTGCGCGAGATCCCCACGCCCCGGTGAAACACAGCGCCGTGGCGGACATTATCAATGAGCAGACCGTTATTAAAACAGTCGTCTGCCCCGCCGATGTCTACGGGAGCTGCGGGGGCGGTGTGAACGACAGGGAGTGCGGGAGCGGAAAGGGTGGCGGGAGTGGAAAGGGCGGAACGGGTGATGCGGGCGGCGGCAAGAATGGTGGCAGCGGAAAGGGCGACGGTGGCAGGGGCAGAATCGGAAGCGGTGGGGAGTGTGGCAGGGAGAGTAACAGTGACTCCGGCAACGAAACCGTCGGGCGGCGCGAGCAGCACAGTCGCTCCATTTATATATATGACGCCGAAAGCGACGCCGATCTCCTGAGCCTTGGCCATTACTTAAAAACCAGGGGGCTGCTCAAAAGCCTCGCGGGCTGCGCAGGCTTTGCGCGCGTATTGCCGGAGATATATGAAATAGGGGGGATTTATACGGCGCGTGAAACTGCGCCCCATAGCCCGCCGCCGCCACCAGGCGCGACATGCGAACCAGACTCGCCTGCGCCGCGCGGTTTGTTGCTCGTCACCGGCAGCGTGAACCCTATAACGTTAAAACAAATATCCAAAGCTTCGGAGTACGGGTTCCAAATAATCGGCCTGACACCGGAACAGAAGCTGACGCCATCGGCAAAAACAACAGGCGAAGCGGTGGACGCTGCGCTCCACGCGCTACGCTGCGGCGGGCGCGTCATATTAACCGCCGCCGAAACCCAAGCCGACGTCGATTTGGCGGACGAGTACGCGCGCGCGCGCGGCATCCCCGAAAGCGAGCTACGCAACCGTATATCCGACAATATCGGGCAGCTGGCGGCGGCAATCCTCGAACAGCGCACAATCGGCGCCCTGGCCGTATTTGGCGGCGACACATTGTACTCAATAATAAAACAGATAGGCGCCAAGGCCATCTCGCCCCTGCGCGAGCTTGCGCCGGGCATCGTGGAGGCATCAATTATATCTGACAGCAACCAACCAACAAGCCTTCGCCTCATCACAAAATCAGGCGGACTGGGCGGCGAAGACACCCTCGCCGTCATATCAAGAACAGTTGGATAGGAGCAGTGGGGGCAGTTGGGGCAGTTGGGGCAGTTGCGGTAGTTGGGGCAATTGCGGCAGTTGGGGCAGTTGGGGGCAATTTGGGGCAGTTGGGCAGTTGTGTAATGTAGGGGCGAACAGTGTTCGCCCGCAACTTTACGATTGCCAATTAATTACGATCGCCCAATTATTTACGATTGCCAATTTATATACGATTGCCTATTTATTTATTCGTATCAAAGCTTCCGTCTCCCCGGCGCTTGTGGGGATGGGCGTAATATTTGAAACCTCTCATCAGGAACATCAGCGGTACTCCGAGACCGTAACAGCTTAATGTCTGGCCCGCCATCACGCCGAGGGCGGCAGCCCACAAAGGGATGCTCAACATGATTGAAAGCATCGCGCCAATCACAACGGTGTTGATCAACACCGCCGGCATGGGCAGCAATACCGCCTGGAGTACAGCGCCGCGCCCTTTTACGCGCTGCGCAATCATGTATGTCAACTGCGCAGATATGAGGGTGGCAAAGCTGCCGAAAATCAAATCGGGGATCCCCATGAAACTGACGGTGTTGGCTAAGGCGCAGCCTATAAACAGGCCGGGTATCGCGGCCGGCGTAAAGGCAGGCAATATCGCCAGCGCCTCCGCGACGCGCAACTGCTGTTGCCCGAACGAAATGGGCGCAAGCCATATAGTGAGCGCCGCGTACACGGCAGCGATAAGGGCAGCATGCGTTATGAACCGCGCCCTGCCAAACCGCCCGCGCCCCATATACGCGCCATACCAATTGAACATGCCGCTGATCTTGCTTTCGCTAGAGCCTTTGCTATTGCTATTGTTGTCGATGTTGCCGTCGATGTTACCATCGATGTTGCTATTATCATTATTATTCATGCAAAAAGTATATCTCAACGCGCATAAATCCGCAAGCAAAACGCCCACAGTTGGATGTGGGCGCTAGTAAATTCGTTACAGTTCATAATATAATATGGCTACTATTTATCTGATTTCCTTGTAAAAATTGGTAATCGTCGTGGTCATATATGGTACTACGTATATGCCGGCTATGCCGAACGTAATGCCGCACAGCAAAAGCCACGGGAAGAACGACAGCGCCAGTACGAACATTTTACCTACATTCCCCTTCATAATCCGCTTGCTTTCATTGAGCGCTTCGCGCGCCGTCATATCGGGATTCTCCGCGAGGATATAAAAAGACATCGAGTAGGAAATACCCTTGATTATGCCCGGTACGTATAATAACATCGACCACAGCATCGTAAAAAAGCCCACCAATATGGACAGCCATACTGCTTTACCGATAACGTCAAACCCTTTAAATATATCCCCTAATACCGGCGTCCCGCCATCGGTGAGGTTCAAATAAATCCGCACCGAAGCAATGAGAAACGCCGGCCCGAGAATCAGCGGCCCGACAAATGTGAACCCCGCCGCGCCGGAGATAACCGCTACAATTAACATACATAAAAACAGTATCCCGATCTTACCCTTGATTTGATCCTTCGCCAATGATTTTAACTCCGCCCTTGAAGACATATGTACCCCCCCTGTAATAATTAGTAATGTACTTGGCCGTTCATATTTAATTCACTTTCTGTTCACAAATAGTATATCATCAAAAACGTACTTTTCAACCATTTTTTTGTCATTATGTCACAGTTTTTATTAATGTATAATCTGTCAATTCCAGCTAATTTTAAGTTGACGCAAATTGCAGTATTTGATAAGTTTATGGAAATGAAATTGAATATAGCATTGGTGGAACCGGAAATACCGCAGAACACCGGCAATATCTCCAGGACTTGCGCGGCTATTGGAGCGGATTTACATCTCGTTCGCCCGCTGGGTTTTCAGATTGATGATCGCCAGCTAAAGCGCGCCGGGCTTGATTATTGGGACAAACTTAATGTATTTTACTACGACTCCGTAGCGGATCTTCTGGATATGCACAGAAGTTCTGTTTTTCTGTATTTTTCTACCAAAGCCGAGCGAAATTATTGGCATGCCTGTTATACAGACGGCTGCTTCGTGGTTTTCGGAAAGGAAACGGCGGGGCTGCCCGAGCAATTGTTGCGCGGCAACATGGATCGTTGCTACAGGCTGCCCATGCGGCGCGAAATCCGGTCGCTCAACCTGTCCAACACGGTCGCGGTGGTGGCGTATGAGGCTTTGAGGCAAAACTTGGCGGGCGGCGCGTTGGGCGGCGTGATGGGCGATGCGGAGGGTGGCGCGGCGGGCAATATGGCGGGCGGCGCGGAAGATATTTTTATATAAAATGCTATTTCGTAATATGCTATTAGGAGGCCTATGAAATTGGCGGGACATAATGATAATTTTATCAACCGTGAACGCATGTTGCGCGACTTTACTGATATCATAAGCATAGACAGTCCTTCGTTAAAGGAGCGCAAAATGGCGGCGGCGCTCCGAGCCAAGTTGGAGTCCGAGGGGTTCGCCGTGTACGAGGACGGCGCGGGCGAAATTACAGGCGGCGAGTGCGGCAACCTCATAGCGGTGCTGCCCGCTTCCGATGGGCTGAACAGCACAGAGTGCGGGCGGGACGCCTGCGTATCCGAAGGGGGCGGCGAGAGAGGCGATGGCGCGGGCGGCGGTTGCGGCGCATTGCCGGTGGTCGCGCTGCTCGCGCACATGGACACGGTCGGCCCCTGCGAAAACAAGCGCTGGACTGTGGAAGGCGACATCATCCGTTCGGACGGGAACACCATACTCGGCGGAGACGACGCCGCCGGGATCGTCGCCACACTGGAGATAGCGCGCAGGGTTAAAGAAGATAATATCCGTCACGGCGGCATATTAATAATATATACGATTGCCGAGGAAATCGGCCTCGACGGCGCCAAAAACCTCGATCACGCCCTCATCCGCTCCGCATTGGGCGGTGACGCGGCCAAAGCCTATAAAAGCGTAGGCAAAGATAACAGCAACGCTACCGAATCAGATGGCGACGACGGCGCGGTTGCAAATGGCGACAGCGGCGCGGTCGGCGGCGGCTTCCCGCAATTTTGCTTCGTCTTTGACAGCGGCGGCCCGCCGGGCAGCGTCGTCAACCGGGCGCCCTCCCACACCGACATCATCATCACAGTCAAGGGCGCAGCCGCCCACGCGGGCATCGCGCCGGAAAAAGGCATAAACGCGATTGCAACGCTGTCCGATGCGATTGCGCATATGCCGCTGGGCCGGATAGACGAAGAAACAACGGCCAACATTGGGATCATCCGGGGCGGCGACGCGCGAAACGTGGTCTGCGAGTCGGCCACTGCAGAGGGCGAGGCGCGGAGCCAAAACAAGCAGTCGCTGATTACCCAGGTGGCCGCGATGAAGTCCTGCGTGGCCGACGCGTGCGAGCGGCGGGGCGCGACATTCGAATTCAAGGAAATAACGTCGTACAACGCTTTTTCACTGACGGATAACGATCTGGTTATCAAACTGCTCACAGCCGCCGCAAAAAACCGGGGAAGTGTGTTAAAGCTGGTTCCCACAGGGGGCGGCAGCGACGCGAACATTTTAAACGCAATGGGCATCCCGGCTGCCAACCTACCGATAGGCATGTATGAAGTGCATAGCACAAGAGAATACACGAACCTCCGCGAAACCTCGGAGACGGTCGAATTGGTCGTAGAGGCTTTCCGCCTGCTCGCATCGCAGTTTAGCTAAAACGCAAATCGGGTAAATCTATATAATAAATAGCGGGCGTAGTGTCAAAAAAGCGCAATGCGTCGCTACAACAAAAATTTGCCGGATACGCAAAATGTGGGGAGGCCATAACATGAAACACTTACGGATAGGCGTGATGACGGGCGGCGGCGACTGTCCCGGGCTGAACGCCGTGCTCAGGGCAGTGGTAAAAACGGGGATCAGGAAATATAATTATGAAGTGATTGGTTTTCGCGACGGATACCGGGGCCTGGTCAAAAACGACTATGTGATACTGAACGACTCCAACGTTTCGGGCATCCTCGATCGCGGCGGCACGATACTGGGCTCATCCAACCGCGACAACCCGTTCAAGTTCCTCATCGAGAGCGGCGGCAAGATGGAGGAGCGCGACATGTCGGAGCGGGTCGTGGAGAACATCAGCATCCACGATATCTACGCCATGATATTTATTGGCGGCGACGGCACGTTGACCAGCGCGCGGGACTTTTATAACAAGGGCATCAGGGCAGTCGGCGTCCCCAAGACCATCGACAACGACTTAAACTATACGGAGCAGACATTTGGCTTCGCGACGGCGGTGGAAACGGCGACGGACGCGATTGACAAGCTTCACAGCACCGCTGAGTCGCACCACCGCGTAATGATCCTCGAAGTCATGGGCAGGAACGCGGGATGGATAGCGCTGCACGCGGGCATCGCCGGCGGCGCGGACGTAATATTATTGCCGGAGATCCCGTACAACATGGACAGCATAACGGAGAGCCTGCGGCGCAGGAAAGACCTCGGCAAAAACTTCAGCATCGTCGTCGTCGCGGAGGGCGCTAAGCCCCTGGGCGGGGATGTCGTCGTAAGCAAAATTGTAGAAAACAGCCCCGACCCCGTGCGGCTCGGCGGCATCGGCAACAAGGTGGGGGCGGATATTGAGGCAGCGACCGGAATAGAGACGCGCGTTACGGTGCTGGGCCATGTCCAGAGGGGCGGGCGCCCCAACGCGACCGACAGGGTGCTCTCCACGCGCTACGGCGTGGCGGCAGTCGATTTGGTGCATGAGGGCGCTTTCGGGCAGATGGTGTGCCTGAAAGGCTCAAAAATAAGCTCCGTCCCGATAGCCGACGCGGTCGGTACCATCAAATACGTGGATCCCAATTGTGAGCTGGTGATGGCAGCCAAAAGCTTTGGCCTCGCATTCGGCGATTAAATACAGATATATATCCCAAATAACTATCAATATTTATATCATATATATTATAGTAATATTATAGTTAAATTATAAATTAATATAAGGAAGGCATGGTCATTACTATGAACGAATCGTGCTGCTGTACCATATGCAGCGAACAGGCGGCGGGGGCGGACGCGCCTGCCGGGTTCCCATCCATCGGCGCCGTTAATATTGAACCAGATTACGAACCTAATGTTAATGTTCTCAATATGCCTGTCGAGCCATTGTTGGCAACAGATGCGCCTGATATCGATATCACCTCATTGGACTTCGGACCGTTCAAGCAAGTGGAACTGTCAGACAAGGCTGTGTTTGACAGGCATTTTATGGCGCTCAACCCGCAAATATCGGACCTGACGTTTTCAAACCTGTTCATGTGGCGAAATATGATCAACTTCAGGGTCGCCTGGTTCGGCGGTTTTGCCTGCATATTGGCGATCCCGCGCGCTTATCCGCCATATCTGTACGCGCCTGTCGGCGACGTCGCGGGCGACCCGGCAGGCTTCTCGGGAGCCGTCGTACAGTGCTGCGACTTTTTCCGCGCCAACGGGTGGCAGCCGCGCTTTCGGTGCGTCCCCATCGACGTCGTGCCGGCGCTCACGCGCCTGTTTAAATCGTGCGAGTGCGAGGAAGACCGCGATTTTTATGATTATCTATATCTGGCGAGCGATCTGATCGAGCTGCGCGGGAAGAAGTACGACGGCAAACGGAACCACATCAAGCGTTTTACGCGGCAGTACGAATATGAGTATGTAAAGATGAGCCCCGCCCATATTGACGATTGTTTGCGAATCATGTATGATCGTTGCGTCGAAAATGACTGCGACTGCTTGCGCGGAGTGGAATACGCGTGCGACAGGCAGCCCAGCGCGGAGCTTTTGTTGCATTTTGAGGCGCTGGATTGCAGGGGCGCGCTCATCAGCGTGGACGGGCGCTTCGAGGCGTTCACCGTGGGCGAGGCGCTGAACCGCGACACGGCGGTGATCTACATCGAAAAGGCCAACACGGCAATAACGGGGATTTACACTTTTATAAACCGTCAGTTCGCGGAACAGGAATGGTCGTCGATGACATATATAAACCGCGAGGAGGACGAGGGCGTCCCCGGGCTGCGGAAGGCCAAACTGTCATACCACCCTGTCAAGCTCATAGAAAAATATACGGTAACATGCAAGTGACATATTCCACATCAAGCGGTCAGGTATTATTAGTATTATAAGCATTACAAGTGTTCGAGTATTTCAGTATTACAAGTATTTCTGTATTACAAGTATTTCAGTATTACAAGAACTACAAGTATAGCAAAACCAAATAATGTCGGAGGTATTACAATGGGAATTAAAGTTGGCATCAATGGATTTGGACGTATCGGCAGGCTGGTGTACCGGGCGGCGCTGGATCATCCCGACGTCGAAGTGACCGGCATCAACGATCCCTTCATCGACCTGGAATACATGCAATATATGTTGAAGTACGACTCGATCCACGGCAAGTTCGAAGGCAAGATCGAAATCAAGGACGGCAAGCTGGTCGTGAACGGCAATGCGATTACCGTGTTCGCCGAGCGGGACCCGGGCGCTATCAACTGGGCGTCATGCGGCGCCGAGTACATCGTGGAGTCCACGGGCGTATTCACGACGATCGACAAGGCCGAGGCGCATTTTAAAGGCGGCGCGAAAAAGGTCATTATCAGCGCCCCGTCAAACGACGCGCCGATGTTCGTCATGGGCGTAAACCAGGACACGTACACAAAGGACATGAAAGTCGTCTCCAACGCTTCTTGCACCACCAACTGCCTGGCGCCGCTCGCGAAGGTGATTAACGACAATTTCGGCATCGTAGAGGGCCTCATGACGACGGTCCACTCGATTACGGCGACGCAAAAGACGGTTGACGGCCCCTCCGGCAAGGACTGGCGCGGCGGCCGTGCGGCTTCCGGCAACATCATCCCGTCCTCCACGGGCGCGGCAAAGGCCGTCGGCAAGGTCATTCCGGAACTCGACGGCAAGCTCACGGGCATGTCGTTCCGCGTGCCCACACTGAACGTTTCTGTTGTGGATTTGACGGCCCGCCTCGCAAAGGGCGCTTCATATGACGCGATTAAAGCTACCATTAAAAAAGCGGCCGAAGGCGAACTGAAGGGCATTTTGGACTATACCGAGGACGATGTCGTTTCGACGGACTTCATCGGCGATGCGCACACCTCGATATTTGACGCGAAGGCCGGCATTTCACTGAACGACAACTTTGTAAAACTCGTCTCGTGGTACGACAACGAGTGGGGCTATTCCAACAAGGTCGTGGATTTGATCGAGCACATGGCGAAAGTAGACGCGAAGTAGCCATGAAGTTCCAGAAAGTAGCCAGATTAACGGCGACGGCTCGAATGGATCGGCGAATGGATCGAATGGATAGAATAGATCGAAAAGATCAAATAAATCGGAAAGAACAAAAAGATCGACAGGTAGACTTATAATAAGCGGAGCATCGGTTTCCATAATGGGAACCGATGTTCTCTCTTTTTAAATTTCATGACATTAACTAAGGGGATATAAAAAATGGCGGAGTACAACAAAAAAACTGTAGAAGACATTGACGTATCGGGAAAGCGGGTGCTGGTGCGCGTGGATTTCAACGTACCGTTGGATGCGAATTTTAAAGTTACGGACGACACCCGGATAATCGGCGCCCTGGATACCATTAAATATTTGAGTGAAAAGGGCGCGCGTGCGATCCTCGTCTCGCACTTGGGGCGCCCCAAGAACGGGTTTGAGGAAAAGTTCAGCATGAAACCGGCGACAGCCAGGCTGTCGGAACTGCTGGGGAAACCTGTCATACAAGCGGCGGACGTCATCGGCGACGACGCCCGCGCGAAAACCGGCGGGCTGAAAAACGGCGAGGTGCTCGTCCTGGAGAATGTGCGGTTCCATCCGGAGGAAGAGAAGAATGATCCGGCGTTTGCGAAGGAGCTGGCTTCGCTCGCGGAAGTATACGTCAACGACGCGTTTGGCACGGCTCACCGCGCGCACGCGTCCACGGAGGGCGTCACGCATTACCTGCCGGCAGTCTGCGGCTTCTTGATAAAAAAGGAAATCGAGTTCATGGGGACGGCGCTATCCAACCCGGCGCGGCCGTTTGTCGCCATTCTCGGCGGCGCGAAGGTCTCCGACAAAATCAAGGTCATCGAAAACCTGATAGATAAATGCGATTCCATCATAATCGGGGGCGGAATGGCGTACACGTTTGTCCGCGCGCAGGGCTTCGGCGTAGGGTCGTCGCTGTGCGAGGAGGACAAGATAGGGCTTGCAGGGGAGCTTTTGAAGAAGGCGGAGGCGCGCGGCGTAAAGTTTTTGCTGCCGCTGGACACTATCGTCGCGAAGGAGTTCAAGAACGAGGCGGAATCGAAAAACGTGTTAATCGGCGAGATGCCGGACGGTTGGATGGGGCTTGACATAGGCCCAGGCGCCATCAAAGAGTTCGGCGCAGTCGTCGCGGAGGCAAAGACAGTCGTCTGGAACGGCCCCATGGGCGTGTTCGAGATGCCCAATTTCGCTGTCGGCACAAAAGAGATCGCGCGGGCGCTTTCTGAATCCGGCGCCATTTCCATCGTCGGCGGCGGGGACTCCGCCGCAGCCGTCGAGCAGCTTGGGTTCGCAGACAAGATTTCCCACATTTCAACGGGCGGCGGGGCGTCGCTGGAATTTTTGGAGGGCATAGTGCTGCCCGGTATCTCCGCCCTGCTGGATAAATAGACATAATAAAAATGAATATTGGAGGAATATCACATGATCGTTGCCGGTAACTGGAAAATGAACAAGACCCCATCCGAAGCGGTAGCTTTCGTTAAGGAGTTGATTCCAAAACTCGCCGGGGCAAAGGCCGAGGTCGTCGTCGGCGTGCCATATGTCGCGCTGCCCGGCGTCGTCGAGGCGTTGAAAGGCACGAACATCAAGGTCGCCGCCCAGAACATGCACTATGAGGAAAAGGGCGCGTACACAGGGGAAATCGCAGCCGGCATGCTCCGGGACATAGGCGTAGACTACGTGATTATCGGCCATTCGGAGCGCAGGCAGTACTTCGGGGAGACGGACGTGTCCGTCAATAAAAAGGTACATGCCGCGATAGGTGCGAAGCTCATTCCGATCGTATGCGTCGGCGAGTCGCTGGAGGAGCGCGAGCAGGGCGTCACGGCTGAAATCGTGCGCAGGCAGGTCAAAATCGCACTGCTGGGCGTCGATCGCAGCCTCTTGCTCGACTCAAAGCTGGTCATCGCCTACGAGCCGATTTGGGCCATCGGCACCGGCAAGACCGCCACCAACGAACAAGCGGACGAGGTGTGCCGCACAATCCGCGCGCTGTTGGCGGAGCTGTATGACAAAGACGCGGCGGCAAAGGTGTCTATCCAATACGGGGGCAGCGTCACGGCAGCCAATGCGAAAGAGCTGTTCGCGATGCCCGATATCAACGGCGGCCTTGTCGGCGGCGCCAGCCTGAAAGCGGACGACTTCGAGGTAATCGCCAATGCTTAGTGCGGGTAGTTTCCCAAAATACAAGGGGCCGCTGCTCCTCGTCGTGATGGACGGGGTCGGGACGTGCGGGCGCACCATTGGCAACGCGGTAATGAGCGCCAATACCCCCACGCTCGACCGGCTCATCGCGCAATACCCCAATATCCTGCTAAAAGCCCACGGCACAGCCGTCGGGTTGCCCTCCGACGACGACATGGGTAACTCGGAAGTCGGGCACAACGCGATGGGCGCGGGCAAAGTGTACAACCAGGGCGCGATGCTCGTCAACGACGCCATAGCGACGGGCAGTATGTTCGAGGGCGATGTGTGGCAGGGCATCGCCGCGCGCTGCCACGGGGGCGGCGGCAGTAGCGGCGGTGGCGGCGGTGGTAGTGGTAGTGGCGGCAGTGGCGGAGGGAGCGGCGGCGGTACGCTGCATTTTATCGGCTTGTTCTCGGACGGCAACGTCCATTCCCACATCGACCATTTGAAAGCCATGATAGTCCGCGCGAAAAAGGACGGCATCGGCCAAGTCCGCGTGCATATACTGCTCGATGGCCGGGACGTCGGTGAAACGTCCGCGCTGGAATATGTCGAGCCCTTTGAAGCGTTCCTCGCCGAAGTCTCCGCTGACGGCGGCTTTTCCGCCAAAATAGCGAGCGGCGGCGGCAGGATGAAGGTGACGATGGACCGCTACGAGGCAAACTGGGGCATGGTCGAGCTGGGCTGGAAGACACATGTGCTGGCGGAGGGCGACCGGTTCCCGACTGCGGCTGCGGCTATAACAGCTTTTCGATCCGGCGCAAAAGTCATAGACCAGGATCTGCCACCGTTTGTCGTTGCGGACGGCGACGTTCCCGTGGGCCCGATCCGCGACGGCGATGCGGTCGTCTTTTTTAACTTCCGGGGCGATAGGGCGATAGAGATCAGCAAGGCCTTCACATACGATGACTTTGATAAATTCGACCGCGTGCGCGTGCCGGACGTGCTGTACGCCGGGATGCTGGAGTACGACGGTGATCTTCATATTCCCGCGAACTATCTAGTGGACCCGCCGGAAATCCGCGATACCCTGGGCGAGCATCTTTGCGCGTCCGGCATCCGGTCGCTCGCCATTTCCGAAACGCAAAAATACGGGCATGTCACATATTTTTGGAACGGCAACCGGAGCGGGAAGTTCAGCGACGATCTCGAAACCTATATCGAAGTCCCATCGGACATCGTGCCATTTGAACAGCGTCCGTGGATGAAGGCGGCCGAATCGACGGACGCATTGATCCGGGAGCTGACTGGCGGCGGTAAAAATGGCGGTGCCGGTAAAGGCGACAGCGACGGCGGTTACAGGTTCGCGAGGATCAATTTTGCCAATGGCGACATGGTCGGGCATACCGGAAACATGGACGCGACGCGTATCGCCGTTGAGACGGTCGATCTGTGCCTTGCGCGGCTGCTGCCCGTGGTGGACAGCCTTGGCGGCATGGCTATCATCACGGCGGACCACGGTAACGCCGACGAGATGTATGAGTTGGACAAAAGCGGCCAGCCCGCGCGGGACAAGGACGGCGTCATAAAGGCGAAGACGAGCCACACGCTGAGCCCCGTCCCATGTATTATCTACGACAATGTCAATAGCGGCGCGTACACCCTGGCAGAGGGCAAATTCGGGCTTTCGAACTTGGCGTCCACATTAGCCATCCTGCTGGGCTTCAACCCGCTACCCAGTTGGGACAGGCCGATTATAGACACAAAAGTATAGGAAAAACAAGACGCGGTGGGGTGCGGTGGGGACGCGGTGCGGTGGGGTGCGGGCGAGACGCCCGCGTACCCAGGAGGAGTTCTGCCCCGTCGGCGCCTGGTAAGGGCGGGACGCCCCGTCTGCTCCTGGTAAGGGCGGGACGCCCGCGTACCCAGGATGAGCTCTACCCAGTCGCCGCGCCTACAACAGGCTTGCTACTCCGTCGGGTATGGGTATCTCAAAGTCCGGTTCGACCCGATCGTACAGCATCGTCATATACATATCTATTCCAAAATATACGGACACATAGTTGCCGCCCGCCGTTTTTTCTGTGTATGTCAATAACATACTGAGCGTTGCGACGGCTTTTACAGGATTATAATCACTGTCGATTGTCGTCCCTATTTGGAATTTATCCAGTTTTACATTAATGTCCTTCGCATTTTCCTGGCTCATCATGCCCGAAACCGTTTCAAGAACAGCGTTGATATCGGCGACAGCAAGCGGCTCCCCCACTATCGTATAGCCATCTTCCGGGCCCATGGTCACAGCCAGCCCCATTGCGATATCCGAAGGCGGGCGCTCCTCCGCCAGCGCATCCGACATCATGATCCGGGCCAGCGTCGCGTCGATGTCTTCATATTGATCGAACGTTTCGCTCCACACAAGCCCGGGGCCCTCAATTTTCATGAAATTTCTACCGCTGTGCACAAACAGCTCAGACCCAATGTTGATGCCGTCTATGACTGTCAACTGCTTGATATGGGTTATGCCGCTGTCCCGATCGGACATGATCAATTTGGACGTCTCCATCGACGCCCGCAGCACGCCGTCCTCGTCGGCGTCTGCCAGCGGGGCGCCGCTGGTCGTTATTTGGAAATTTATCAAACTGTCCGTGGAAGCCCGAACCATCGCGGGCTTATCTGCCTTGTTCATCCGCTCCAGCAGCGACAGGGTTTCCGCGTAGTTCGCCTTGTCCCGGATATACACAGTCGACGTGGCGTCTTCCCACATCACATACTTGTCCAGCAATTCGGAGACTGCACGCACAGGTACGTAGGAACGGTTATTCTTCTCATTGAAAAACGGGGCGACGTCAAACGGCTTTTCAACGCCGTTCAATGTCATTACAGGGTTCCCTATCTGAAGCCATATTTCATCTTGCCCGTATAGAACCGTCACCGATTCGTCGTCGTCGTTCCATTTTATATGCTCGTCGTCGTTGGGTACGCCGAGCTTGGTCAGCACCTCGCGAAACGGCAGGAGTATCCGCGCGTTTAATTCAAGCGCGGCATCCGTGTATGTGCCGGGGACGCCATTGACGACCACACGCACATGCGGCGCCTCTTTGACGCCCAACTCGCCGGCAGCCACCGCCACAACCCCCGCAGTTCCGGGGGACGCAAAAACACAAACAACAACAATAGCCATTAATAAAACCATCAGCGCCGACCGCGCCCCAGTGTTCATTTCATTAATATTCCGCATTAATCGGTCCTTATAAATTCGGCGTATTGGTAAGTAAACATGCATATAATATATATGATGGCATAGGATTAGGCGATTGTAAACATCGCGGACGCACAATGTGCGTCCCTACATATAGGCAGCTGATTTTTACATATATACAATATGTAGTAGGGGCGAACAGCGCTCGCTCGTAAAATACCGGCACTTACAATCGTCTAATGGCAAATGGTTTATGGCGCATTTTATAATTCATCCGGGAGGGGGATTTCTTCGTTGTAAGTTTCCTGCTCCAGCTCGCCCGCCACAACCACGCCGGCGTCGCCGTATTGGAAGAACTGATCAAGGTACTCTATGGCAGCCCGGATTTTAGTGCGTAAATAATAACCGCAGGACCAGGCCATTTCGCACAACTCGCCAATATCGGAGCTGGGTTTCCAGTCATATGCGCGCGCGTGGAATTCCACAATTTTATTTATTGCTTCTTGGAACTCATGGCGGTCGAGTGGCGGCAGCTCTGTTGCTGTCTCGATTCTAACAAGCGCGTACTCGATCATTTCTTTATCGACGCCTTCCGCGTTGGCCAAATGCTCGCGCTCGCTTTTGCCGTCAATAACCTGCATGGCGTAGTTGCTCGTCATAGTGAACAACGAGTAAGGTCCGTGATTATCCCCATTCAAGAATTTCGCCATATTGCTATAGGCGCCAAAACGCGATTTGCGCCCCAGCCTCCCGATATGCTCGGCCTCGTCAAACAGGATAATCCAGCCGCTCAGCCCGGATATTATAAACAGCTTGTTTAGGAAAAGTATATAGTCCCAAGTGTGGCGGCTTTTTACAAAGTTTACTGAAAAAGCAATCTTTTCGGCAAAAATATCTTTGTATATCTTCTTTAACTGCGTATTGCCAATAAAATCCCCTTGCATGTCTGCGAGCAGTGAAAACTTGGCTTCCGGGTCGTCCGTGTTGCAATATGCTTTGGCCAGATAATATAATTTATCCGTTTGAAGCTCTTTCGCGGCGTAAAGCTGCAGCTCCGCCATTTTGCCTTGATCAAGCTTGTCCAGCAGATCGTCGAACCCAGCCTGTTCCCGATTGGGCAAATATGTGTTTAGCGCAATCTTTTGATATGTCTGATATAGGTTATTAAACGGTGTTTCGCGCGATAAAGACACAAATGAAACGGCCATGTTTTTACTGCGCGCCATCCCGAACACAGTGTTTAGCAGATGGGTTTTCCCCTCGCCGTAGCTGGCGGTCAATATTTTGCCGCCGGCCGTTTGTTCATTCAACCAATCGGCGATACCCGCCAGTAAATCCATCCGCGCGCTCCCGAAATACCCGCCGATAGCCCTCGACGGGACCCCGGACCGCAGCGCCTCTATAACTTTTCTCGCCTCAAAATCCATATGGCGCCCCCCTGGCCCCCCTGTAGGATATTATTCATCTACCTTTTGCCCGATTGTCGCCAGGATGACCTTGCGCGGCAGCGCAATTTCGCCAAATCCCGCCTTGGACAGCAATGCAACCGCAGCCCCTTCGTCAAGCGGTTGCGCCGGGCGCTCTTCAGTAGTATTTACCAATCTTGCTACGCGCGCAGACAACTCCATTATGAACCGAACATCGTACACCGGCAGCTTATCCAAATCGATCATATTGGAAAAGCGGTTAATACGTTCGCTCCGGATTTCATTTTGCATACGGAACCATAGCGCCTGATAAGATTTAACCCCATATTTATCGTCGTCAATCAGTTTTCGATCAAACGCGAACAAAAAGAATACGTTGCGCAAAGTGTCTATTTCGTCTATGAGTTCGCGCAGACTCTCATACGCGTCTTCACGTTTCAGGCGCGTATACCGTATTTCATCCATGCTGTCGCTGGAAACCAATATGTCCAAATCGTCAACTGCGATGATAACGCCATCGTAACCGGCCATTTTAACGACCTCAACCAGAGAGCGCAACATATGCCGTGCATTATTTTTGGCTATGCGCACCGGAGAGAGGCCAAGGCTGCGCAAAAACGCCAATTTTACGTCCTTCCGCCCCGACAGCCATCCCAGCAGGGCTTCGCGAGCAGGTTCTTCCAACAGCGGGTGCCCTAACTGCCCGCCCGTCAACAACGCGCACGCGCACGCGAAATTGTTATCTATCAGCGGATTATGCAAAAACATCTGGTTTAATTGCAGGCGAATCTCCCTCTTGGTTATGGGATCGTTTTGGCCCTTTGACGCTAAATAGTCTATAAACCGCCCGTCAAAATCGTTCGGGTCAAAACCCAGGCTTTTTACGACCTCGCGGGCGCAGCGCGACAGGCAATCCTCAAGATCGCATTGCCGCAGCACTTCAAAAAATATTTCCTTAAAATCATGTACCCATATTTTCCGGGCGGAAAATGATGCGATTTTATAATGGCCAACGGCTGAATTGCCGCCGACTGAATCTCCGCCCCCGGCGCGGCTGAGAAGGTATTCTATCATATGCGTCTTGCCGCTGCCCTGCCGGCCCGTGATGAACTGGATGCGGTTCCCGCCACATGGTATATATTTGCTTAAATAATTCGTTTCCCAAAACTCGGCGAGGAAGTTGATTCCAAGCGTCATATCGCCGACAATTGCGGCATGTCCGGGCGCAACCCCGCTTTTTATACGTGAAATCGCTGTTTGCAATTCATTATCCACAATGCGCCCCCCGATTACCTATAAAACTTGATGGTCGTTATAAATTGCTCCAAACCATTATGGTCGAGTATCCTAATAGCTTTTTTTGCGTCGCGCACAGTGTCGAAGCGGATTTTACGCCCATCGTCAAGCTGCAGTCCCTCCGCCGCGTACAATCGCGCAAGATCATATGCGAAATTATGCCGGGTGTAATCCCTTTTATAGCGCCTCATCGGCGTCAAGTATTCATATAGGTCAAGCACATACACAGGCGCGTCGGGCACATATGTCTTTTTCCTGGATACTTTAATTAGCGCCAAGTCGTACGCAGCCGCGAGCTCTTTCGCGAAAACCTGCGTATTAAAAGCGGCTTTCGACAGCTTGTCCAACACCAATTTAATATCGGATACGATCTTTGATGGGCGCAGGCACGGCAGCCTCTTGCGGTCCACCGTAACCTCCTGCGTCGCGGGATTGACACTCACCCTGCAGGGGAACATTTCATAAACAGGGAAATTGCCTTGAACATCCAAATCAAGCTGGCGGCAGCATTCGAGCATCTGTGCGGCAAAGTCCCCGTTCGACATATATTCTTGCCCGTCAAACGCCATCACAAGCGCTTCCAAGCTCCCAAGCGCGTCCTCACGCTCTTTGGACGCGTCCCGCAGAGCCGCGAAAAGTTTCGGAAGCGCGTTAATGTCGCCGTCTTCCAGACATTTCTGGATTTTTTTGACAGCCCTAGTTTGGGCATCGGTTTTTTCTTTTATGTCCTTGGCAATAATGAGCGCATCGGCGTAAAACAATTCGTAATCCAAAATGAACCCCCCACGAAAACTATATAAATATGAAAAGATATTTATATAAAAGCTAGTGTAGACGGTCGTATTTTATGCTGTTATAATCCCCATGTCAAGGCGCATGGATTTTGCATAGTTAAATATATGCATATCATATATGCATATCGATGTAGGCATGATAGATATAGTAAGCATGGTAGGTATGGTAGGCATGGTAGGCGTGGTAAGCATAGTAGGCATGGGTAGAGGGCTGGTTACGTTGGTATTATATGATTGGCAAGCCGAATGTTTAGAGCAATGGGAAAAGAATAACTATCGCGGCATCGTCAAAGCGGTTACCGGTTCAGGTAAGACTATGCTGGCGTTGAATGCGATCCGCCGCCTGGAGGAATCATTATATCTGGAGCTGCGCGTAAAAATAGTCGTTCCGCAGATATTTTTGGCGGATCAATGGAAAGAGGAAGTTAAAAACGGGCTTGGCGCGCCCGCTGCGGACATTGGCATGTACCGGGGCGATCGCAAGGAATTAGCCAGGAAATATATGATTTATGTCGTAAACTCGGCTCGGTATAGCCTGGCCCGGCATATCATAGCCGATCAAAAAGCCGGTTTCGCCGTTTTTTTAATAGCGGACGAATGCCACCATTATAGCAGCGCGGAAAACAACCGCATATTTGATTTTAATAAAATGGCCGTCAGCGGGGCGCAATATTTTGCATTGGGTTTGTCGGCGACTCCCGAGGTCGCGAATTATAGTGCGATAACTACCCCGATTGGGCCGGAAATATATACATATGGCTTTAAAAAGGCGCTGAACGACGGTATCATCAGCAAATTTATCCTATTTAGTATACGTTTGAATTTCAATTCGGGCGAGCGCGATATATATGCGGATCTCTGTGACAGGCTGTCTATGTGCTATGCGCAGCTCTATCACACGCATCCTGAACTAAAGGGGATGGCGCCCGTCCGTTTTTTTATATCTTTAAATAAATTGGCTACCCGGGGGGAAGGGAATATCGCGTCGACTGCGCGCAACGCCTTGGCACTCATGTATAAGCGAAAAACGCTGTGCCACATGGCAGCCGAACGCCCCATGTGCGTGTTGGCAATAATAAAGGCTCTCCCGGCACACACAAGGATCCTGTTATTTTGCGAGCGCATACATTCCGCCGAATTATTGCATAAAAATATATCAGAACAATACCCTGGCCAAGCCGGGTTGTATCATTCAAAAATGGCGGATTCAATGCGCCTGGATATGCTTGAATGCTATAAGCGCGGGGATTTAAGGATGCTGGTATGTTGCAGGGCGCTGGACGAAGGTTTGAATATACCGTCCACCGACGCCGGGATCATTGTTTCTTCAAGCATGAGCGCAAGGCAGCGTGTTCAGCGTCTTGGGCGGATGCTACGGCAATCTGTAGATTTTAAACGGATATATTACCTATATGTCGGCGACTCTGTAGAGGATGGTGATCCCACATACGGGTTAAGGGTTGCCGGGGCGGACGTGCCGGTCATTACATTGAGATATCGTGACGGGGCTTTTGTCCATACCGAATATGAAGATTTGCGGAACCACGTCCGGGATTATGTGTTAAGCAAAAAACTTGACATAGGGCTTATGGGCGCGTTGGACAAAAACATGAGCCTGGCGTTGCTGCGCGGGGATTTTATGCTTTCCGAGCAACGCTGCAGGGACAACCACCAAAAAAGCCGAAGCGTACAGGAGCGCAATTATTGGGCGTCGGTACTACATATAATCCTCGCCAGACGTAAAAATCATACCGGCCGGAAGCCTATGTAAATTATTGTACGGCCTATTGACAAATATTACTAAATAGATTAACATTTTAGCGAATTCGATAAATATGAATTTTAATTAACTTAGATGCTTGTTCCATAAGATTCGTTTCATTAAACTTGTTCCATGAATCTGTTCCATAAACTTTTATCATAATCATATATATCCATATATAAAGGTTAACCTATGAGCAAACCAATTGCTTCATCGCCATCAAATGATATCGACTCAACTATTATTAAACGAAAAAAGCACAAATATACCTTCTTCACCGACATACGCCAAAACAAGTTCAGCTATCTGCTGATTCTGCCTGCTATAACATATACGGTAATTTTCGGCTACGCGACGATCCCCTTTATGATCATGGCGTTTAAGCAGTTCAGCTACCGCCTGGGGGTGTGGCGCTCCCCGTTCAATGGCCTTAAAAATTTCGAGTTCTTCTTCACGTCTGACTACGCGAGCGTGGTCATCGGCAACACCATTATGCTGAACATGATGTTTCTGGTGTTCTCGACGACCGCGTCCGTGCTGTTTGCCATCCTGCTAAACGACGTGATATCGCGCAAAATCGCAAAAGTCAGCCAAACCATGTTTTTGCTGCCGCACTTTATATCATGGGTAATCGTCTCATACATCCTCAACGCGCTGCTTGCGACCGACCCTGGCGTGATCAACACTGCGCTGCGCTCGCTGGGCCTGTCAAATATCCGCTGGTACGCCACCGCCTCCTATTGGCCTGCCATACTGGTCATAATGCGCATCTGGAAAGGGACGGGATACAGCTCGGTCATATACCTGGCCGTCATCACCGGCATCGACGGGGAGCTCTATGAGGCCGCGCATATCGACGGCGCGTCCAGGTTCCAGCAGAACCGGCACATCACGCTGCCGCTGCTCATGCCCACAGTGGCGATATTGACGCTTTTGAGCCTGGGCCGCATTTTTTATGGCGACTTTGGCATGATTTATGCCCTTATACGCGACAACGGCGTGCTGTTCCCCACGACGGACGTCATCGACACATATGTTTTCCGTCTGCTGAGGCTTGTGGGGGATCCCGCGCAGTCAATGGCTGTCGGTCTGTTCCAGTCGTTAATAGGGTTTATTTTGGTTTTGAGCACAAACATGCTGACCCGAAAATTCTTCCCTGAAGGGGCGTTGTTCTGATGAGCTCCATTGGCATAAAAAAACACTCAAAAATTAAGCAACTATCAGGCTACGATATAACGGCGACCGTGCTGGTCATACTCTTTGCCGTGTTCTGCGTCTATCCCATGCTGGTTGTGCTGGGCACTTCGTTCTCGGACGAGGCCGCCATCAAATCGCTCGGGTACTCGGCCATCCCGCGCGATTTCTCGCTCCGCGCCTATGGGCTGGTGTTTCGCAAGGGCAGCTCCATTATACGCGCATACGGCGTCAGCGGCACAGTGACTGTAATAGGCACGTTTTTCGCCGTGCTGATAACCGGCATGGGCGGCTTCACGCTGGCCAACAAATCTGTGCGGTACCGGGGCCATCTGTCCATGTTCTTTTATGTGACCATGCTGTTCAACGGCGGCCTGGTCCCATGGTACATGATTTGCACTACCCTGGGTCTCAAGGACAATTGGGCCGCGCTGATTGTGCCGAACCTGCTGTTTTCTGTGTGGAACATGTTTTTGGTCCGCAATTTCATGAGGACCATCCCGGACTCCATCATCGAGTCGGCGCGGATAGACGGCGCCAATGACGTCATAATTGCGTTTCGGATGTATTTTCCGCTGAGCATGCCGGTGCTGGCTACAATTACGCTGTTTGCCGCCCTCGGCTATTGGAACGACTGGTGGAATGCCGTTATGCTCATAGACACAAACCGCGATCTGTATCCACTGCAGTATATGCTTTTCACATTGCAATCTGACATGGCGGCGCTGCGGCGGCTGCAGCAGATGGGCATCGAAATTGTGCTAGACCCCCCTGCGGAAACATTGAAAATGGCTACCGTGATTGTCACAATCGGCCCGATTGTGCTGCTGTACCCGTTTTTGCAGAGATACTTCGTAAAAGGCCTGGTAATGGGCTCCGTCAAAGGGTAATACAAAGGGGCTGTTATTAAATTTAATGTAATACAATAAACGTATACATATACGTATATGTAGACAACAGTGTTCGTCCACGACTATTACAATTACCTAATAAAATAAAACGTTTAAGGAGGAGCAATTAAAATGAAGAAACAAAGAATTTTAGCGTTGGTTTTGTCGGCATTGTTTATTTTTGCGGTACTTGTCGGCTGCGGCCAGGGCTCCAACCAGGCGACGACGGCGGCCGCGACAACTGCCGCAGCGGCTACGACTGCGGCGGCGGCGGAAGCGGATGCCGACGAGGATGCTGACGGCGAAGAAGAACAAACCACAACGGCAGCGGCAGCGACTACAGCGGCAGCGGTGGCCACAACAGCAGCGTCAACCGCTGGGGCAGCGGCGGACACTATGGACATTAAAAAGATGCGCTACCTTGTCCCCGGCAACATTCAAACAGGTACGGACGAAGTGGAAAAGGCCGTTAACGAAGCCATGCAGGCCGACGGGGTGCCGGTAGAATTTGAGTCGGTCTATATCGGATGGGACGTTTGGGAACAAAAGATCAACACCATGCTCAGCACAGGCGAGCCGTTTGAGATGTTCCACATCATGGACGACCTCATTCCTTTTGCGTCGTATGTAAATCGCGACGCGCTTTCGCCGATTGACGCGTGGCTCGATGAATTCGGGCCCAATGTGGTCAACATGATCCCCGATTGGGTGTGGGGCGACGCCAAAGTCAGAGGGGACACATATATCATTCCCGCCTACTGGGTATCGCTAACCGGTGGAACTCCCGGCTCTACGGTAATCCGCAAGGATTTGAGGGAACAGACGTCCTATGGCACTGTATTTGATTCGCTCGATGACTTTTTCAACTGCATGGTCGAGATGCAGAATTTATATGAGGGCGCCGAAAAATTGAAATATGCCGTCCAGACCCCCTCATACACAAATACGTTTATCTATCACGCCGTGGCCACGCAGCCCTTTACCACATGGTACGACGATCTCTTTATGATCACCAATGACGGGGTGGTGCACTTTTTGATGGATACCCCGGAATTTAAGGCCCATTCGGATTTTATGGCTCGCTGCGTGGAGGCCGGGCTCGTGCATGACGATTTGCTGTCGGCGACCGTCGAGCAGGCCACCAGCTACACATATGGCGGCACATCATTGTGGGGCAATAACTATTTCGCCCTGGACGACGTAATCGCCGAACGCACAGGCGGCG
>WRLR01000015.1 GCA_009777515.1 Oscillospiraceae bacterium
ATTCAATCTTATCAACTCCGTGTTATTGCTTACATCAAGGGCGGTTAATTGATTGTTTGAGCAAAATAACTCGGGACAATCAGCTTCATGGGTGGGCGCATCGACAACGCACAGCCGCATAAAATCGTCGGGCAGGGGCTAGCGCACGTGCCGGAGGGGCGCCGCATATTCATGCAGATGACCGTACTGGACAATCTCGAGATGGGCGCTTTCGTAAGCCCGGAGGGGACGACGGAGGCGGCTCTGGAGCGGGTGTACAAGCATTTCCCCAGACTCCGCGAGCGCAGGCGTCAAATCGCCGGCACGCTTTCCGGAGGCGAGCAGCAGATGCTTGCGATCAGCCGCGCGCTGATGAGCGACCCGAAACTCCTGATGATGGATGAGCCGTCGATGGGGCTGGCCCCGATACTGGTCGAGCAGATATTCGAGATCATCACAGACCTGCGCAACGAGGGGACGACCATCCTTTTGGTGGAGCAAAACGCGCGGATGGCCCTCTCCGTCGCGGACCGCGCCTATGTGCTGGAAACAGGCGCCATAGCCCTGTCCGGCACCGGCGCCGAACTCTCCCAAAGCGACGCCGTCAGAAAAGCCTACCTCGGGGATTTAGACTAAAAGCGCCCGATATATGCAATTGCTTTTTAGCCAACGGCGCTTGAACTACATATCACAGAAATGGATATCCATCGTTCCTCTGTAATACTGATTTATGGGGAAATATCTCTTGGGTATTAGTTTATGCGGACGATTTCATAATCAACATAAGCACACCAATGAATATAATAAAGATTACAGCAAACGCGCAGGCTATGTAAAAAACTACGGTTGAAACTGTCTTCCCGATTTTATTGTTTAAATCCTTTGAAATTCTTATCCCAATAATCGTCAATATTAAAATAACCGCAAGCAACGAGATGTTTGTTATATATAAATCCAGTGACGTATTAAAGATAGCGACAACGAATGGGCTTAGGCATATTGCGGCGACTAGTAGTATTATCAGGCTACCGATCAGCAATAAACGCCTGATTGTCTTATCCTTTATGAGCACGGCGGCTGAAGCCCCGCCAAAAATGCTGACTACGGCTAATGTTATGCCGAACAAAAGTATTGCGCCAAATATTAATGCAATGGCTATAAAGAAAAGCCACATAAGTCCGAGTAGTAAGTGAAACATATTGCATCACCTTTTCCGTATGAATTGTTCTTTTCTTTCTGACGTATGATTTGTTCTTTCCGTTCCGTATTGTTTCATTCTGGGGAAAGTAATTTTCAATTTATGCTCCCTTAACTGCGATAACTATAACATAGCCAATATGTTACAGCAATTGTAATACGGAAAATCCGATATATCCGAACGCTTCGAACATTCGAACGCTTCGCACTGTACCGTCCCCGACTGTCCACTTCCCTGCGTGGGTATAAAGTGTTATGATGCATTATATAAACAATCGGTACACGCTATCGACGCAAAAAGATCGCAGTGCGGCTGGTCGATGATGTTACGCGCCACTGCGTCGGGCAGTGCGTTAAGTCATTTTCACAAATCAACATTTTAACCCGGAAAGCCGGAAAAGAGGTAGCATATGAAAAAGTATTTCACATCAAAACCTGCAGAATTGGAACCGCGCTGGCCAGGCGATTTGGAAGGCATAGAAAGCTCGTGGCATGACGCGGTTGCCGACATACCTACGCCGCTATTTGTCGTAACAGGTTGGAAATCCAACGGCAAGGAAAACGCTTGCCTGCAGAGCCGCGCGGCGTTTAGCGCGTCATATGGCGATTATACTTGCATCCTCGGATGGGTGCGTACTGCAGGGCATATGTACAAATCATTGAAAGAAACCGGTTGCTGCGTGCTGAACTTCTTTTCGTCGGACATTCATGACAAGTGCTTCGACACAATCAAAAATAACGATTTTGATACAGACGAAATTACGGCTTCAGGGCTGACTGCCGAAAAAGCGGAAAGCGTGAATGCGCCGCGCATAAAAGAATGTTTCCTTAATATTGAGTGCGAGTATTTGTGGGAACATGAATTGACGCCGGGATACCCATCGCTGGTGGTTGTTGCATTGAAAGCTGTGGGCATCTGCGTTGACGATGAATATCATAAAGCCGAAGACAAAAAAAGTTGGTTGGAATGGATAGGCAGGCATTAGCCGCCCCAGCCTCAATATGACAGTGTATATGGGGACGGTACGTTATCTCTTTTTTTGATAAAGCCTGTATGTCTTACAATGTCAAGGATTTTGGAATTATAGAATGTATGTTATTTTTTGTGTAATCGGCGTAAATACAAAAAATTAATCGGGGGTCGAGCTATGAAAATGATCGGTAAAGGGACGTGGGTATATTGGGCGGGCGAAAACGGGATGCGCTGGCGCATGCAGCTCGGCATTGTAAACGGGCTGCCGACTATACATGCGATTCAATACAGTGCAAGCACTGAAAATTCTTTCAAATGGGAATGGCTGGCATCCAACCTTGTTCCCGACTATGAGGTGACGACCGGCATACGCAAGATGGACGATATGCTCGGGCATAAATATGAATGGCGCTGGTACACATATAATGATTTGCCGATGAGCAGGCCGGAAGAGATGGAAACCGCCGCAGCGAGGTTTTATTCAAAAACATATGAAGTACAGCGTAGGGGCTTGCGGACAGAGATCACATTCGATGGCGTAAAAATGGGCTATTTTAGCGGCAGCTTCCGAATTACAGTTTATGAAGGCTCGGATTTGCTGCGCGCCGATATTCTCGCGTCGAACAATCAGCCGTCACTATGCTACATATATCGCGGCGGGCTTAAAGGGTTTGCGGCATCGGGTATTGATTACATCAACGCGCAGCGAAAAAGGCAAAGCATCGATTTGGGCGATGGCGCAGGCGCTGGCGCGAATGCAGAGTATGGGCGCATCGTGCCGGTGAGGGCCAGGAATAGAACTATGGTCGCCAGGCTTGAGGCTGGATCGATAGCGGTATTCCCGCCGCCCCACAGCTTCTTTTTTGCGAGGCAGTTGGAAATAAATTTAGGATTTGTCTATTACAAACAGAACAGGGATGGCTGCATTGCGCTCGGCGTGCGGCACAGCGAACAAAGCGAGTATTACGAGACGCTTTCCAGCAAACGCTCATGGGCGTGCTACAACGCGCCTCCGGGCACGGTGCAAAAGATGGCGGCGTTCTTTTATCTTTCAAGCGGCGATTTTGAGGCCAGCTATGCCGGCACAATGGCGTATACGCGCGGTGACTGCTTCAAGCGCCTCGACGGCTACAAAACGATGACAAACCATTTTCACATGGCATTCAGCGAAACATGGGCAAACGACAAAGCCGCACAGGGCGACAAATCCGCGCAGGGCGACAAATCCGTGCCCGCAGGCAAATCTGTGCCCGCAGGCAAAACCGCGCCCGGCGGCGAATCAACGCCCTGCGACAAATCCGCGCCCGGATGGATCAAGCTTTTCAAGGAAGCCGGGATTGACATAGTCTACCTCAACGATTTCCACGGAGGCGACGGGCATGAGAACGACAATGGGGAAGTCCGCATACAAGAGTTGAAAACATATTTTAACGCATGCAGGGCGCATTCGGACGGGTCGTTCCTTATTATACCCGGCGAAGAGCCGAACTGCCATATCGGCGGCCACTGGAACCTTTTGCTGCGAAAACCGGCGCTCTATTCCCGGACGCGCGGGGAGGCGCAGCCATTTGTCGAAATAACCGCCGATGGCAGCAAATATTACCACATGGGTTCGCCGGAGGACGTATATAATTTCCTGGAAGCCGAGGACGCTATCGCATTTTTGCCGCACCCGCGTACAAAGTCTTCGGAGGCATATCCCGACAGGTATAAAAATTCCAAGCTTTTTAAGAGCAAATATTTCATGGGCATGGGGTTCCGGTACATGCCAGCCGATCTGTCCTTTAAGCGGCTTGGCGACGGGCGCAACTTTTCGACGCTCGACGATATGAACAACTGGTCCGATCACGCGAAGTACATTATGGGCGAGGTGGACACGTACAAGAAGACGTATGAATACGACCTGTACGGGGATTTTAACATTAATTATGTGAAACTGCCCGACATGCCGACGGTGGACGACTGCTCTGATCTAGTGACTGCCATAAAAAACGGCGATATGTTTGTGACCACAGGCGAGGTGCTAATCAAAAAGTTTGTCGTAGAGGGCGGCAGCGTCGGTAGCATTGCAGTGGATCTGGAATGGACATTCCCGATGGATTTCTGCGAAGTTGTATATTCCGACGGCGAGTATATCGGGCACAATATTATCGATATGTCGGACAGGGCGCCTTTCGGGGAGGCAACAATCAACATCGGGTTCCCAGGTGGAATGAAATGGGTGCGGTTCACCGCATGGGACTGCGCCACGAACGGCGCGTTTACGCAACCCGTTTTTTTATAGGGTTTGGGCGAAAATAAAAGCTGAGTCAACTGCTTGGTTTACAGCAAACAACAAATGCTAAGCACAAGGCTAAGTTTATAGCCAGGGCTGAGGCTTTGCTTAGGTTATCAAACACATACCGTTCCTGTGCGTTGTGATAATTGGTTTTGTCACCAAGCGTGTTCGCGGGCATAGGCGTCGCGGAACACTAGGCGGGCCTCGTCGTCGCGCAGAGGGTTTGCGCCTTCTGTGCCGCGCCGCCGGGTGAAGTATATGAATGCGCCCTCGGCCGCCGCTTCCGGGCTTATTTCGCCTTGCATCGGGTCGTATACCCGGTAGGTATAACCGGACGGCGTGAGCTTGTTGGATATCATTTGATAAAAATTGCTCATCGCGGCCTTGCCCAGCGCGTAACCGTAGCCCTCGACGTCGCGCGACTCGTTGATGCTGGCATGTGCCGACGCTATGAAGCATAGCCGTTTTCCGGCGCCCGCGTCCAGAAGGTTGATGAACGCTTCGAGCGTGGCCAGTGGGCGCAGGACGTTCTTTTCGTAGAGGCTGCGGATGAGCCCCTCGTCCAGCCCGCTGCGTACGTTAAAAGTATCGTCGACACTCCGTTCATCGCTCAGCTCTACATATATATCTATCTTGCCGGCAGCCTTTTCAACGGTTGCCGCAGCCTGCGCCAGGTCGTCCGGTAGCGGGGTGACGCCAGCTATGCCCTGCCCGCCGATGGCGAAGACGCTGTAGCCCTCGCGCACAAAGGCTTCTGCGAGTTTCCGATCAAATTCTTTTTTTATGCATGTTATCAAAACGGCTTCCATTTCGCCCTCGCTTCCTTAATAAAGCAATACATCAATAATAAAGCAATACATCAATATTGTAACTAGAACGGCCATTCTTGTCCCAGAAAGTCGAACATGACAAGGCGCTGCTCGTCCCTAAGCGGCGTCTCGAAATATTTCGATGCGCGTTCGGCGGTAAAATCGGGGTCGTAGAGCGCCCTCTCCGAACGCGAGCCATCCTGCATGACGCGCTTCATCCAGCCGGGATGGAACAGCCGGAACGTATATCCCTGCGGGTACAGCAGGTTGTGCATCATCCGCACGCACATATTGAGCGAGCTTTTGCTCAGCGGGTAGGGGAAGCCGCCGTCGCGGCTCGTCTTCATCAGGTTGATGCACGACACCTCGGACGATACGAAGCACAGGCGTCGCATGGCGCCTTTGTCCAGCAGCGGCAAAAACAACTCGACCATGCGAGCCGCGCCGAGCGCGTTGACGGAGAAGCTTTTCCACACAGCCTCGAGATCCATAGGCGGCTCGTATAGGCTGCACGAAACCATGCCCATCAGGGCGGCGTTGGATATGAGCATGTCCAACGAGTCCGTCACTTGCAATACCATGTCGCGCGCAGCCTCTATGCACCCCCGGTCGCCGACGTCCAGCGGCAGGATGTGCAAATTGGCGTTCTGCTCGCGCAACTGCTCCAGCAGCGTATAGTCTTCCAAGAACTTACCCGCGAACACCGTATATCCGCGCGCAAGGAACTCCTTGCCAAGCGACAGCCCAAGCCCCCTGTCCGCCCCCGTAATTATAACGCTCCGCATATGATAACATCACATCCTTAGTTTATTTTCTTTAGGCTTGCATCCTATTGGATAATTATATTCCAACAAAAAATAACGGTCAACAAAACAAAACAACAAATCGCAAGCGGGGCGGGAGCAAGCCCCACCTCCCGCCGAACATACCGTACCGCAGAATTTTATATGCATACTAGGACATTCGTAGGGCGGGGGCTTGCCCTCGCCGAGCATTGCCTCGCTGCTTACTATGATTGTAACATAACACCCACCAATAAATGAATATTGACCCATTAAACATGGACACGCAGTCACACATTGATTCATTCCATATCCCACTGGATATGGCGCTCGGTTTGATATATGATCGTGCTTAGCTTACAAAATATTCCGGGAGGTGTTTAGTATGCGACTTAAAATAGGGGCGGCGCGTGAGCTTATTACGCCGGCGCTGGGCGGGCTTTTTGCAGGGTACGGTTCGGAGAAGCCCAGCACGGCTGTCCACGACGATTTGACGGCTACGGCGATTATATTTGAATGCGGCGGTACGCGGGCGATGCTGATCAGCGCTACCGTATGCCTTATCGGCAGTGAACTGTCCGAGAGGGTGCGCCGCGAGTGCGGCGCGGCTGCGGGCGTGCCGGTGCCCAATGTCATACTGGCATCCACGCATACCCATTCCGGCCCCGTGATGTCCGGCGACAAGGCAGGCGACTACTGCGAGGCTATCTTCGCCCCACGCTGCGCCGCCGCTGCCGCTGCGGCAAGTAAAAATCTGATACCGGTCACTATGGGCGTGGCGGCCACAAAGAGCCTCGTCGGCATTAATCGACGACAGCTCCTGCCGGACGACAAGGTGATCCTGGGGCAGAACCCGTGGGGAACATACGACCCTGAAATGACAGTCATTTCGTTCCGTGACGAATCGGGCGCCACAGTGGCAAACATCATCCATTGCAGCGCGCACTGCACTGCTGCAGGCATAAACACGGAGGTGACGCGCGACTGGGCCGGGGTCATGATTGATCGGCTGGAACAGGAGTCCGGCGCCATCACGGCGTTTTTCAACGGCGCACTGGGCGACGTGGCGCCGAGGATGGCCAACGGGGGCTCCACCGGAGACATACAACACGCCATGGAGGTCGGCGGCCTCGCGGGCATCGACGCCGTCCGCGCGTACAAGGACATCCGCGCCTGGCGCGACGAAGCCATGTCTATCGCGACCGGCGAGATTCGTATCCCTTACGAACCCATCATGCCGCTGGACGAAGCCAGGACAGCGCTCGCGGAGTACAGAGCCATGCCGGACGAGCGTTTCGTCATATCGGGCCGCAGGCGGCTGGAGCGCATCATAGAGCTGCACGAGTCAGGTGCAGCGGGCGACGCCGACTTTACGCACCCGCAGGTCATCGTTAACATAGGGCCGGTGGCGTTCGTGCCCATCCCGTTCGAGCCGTTCTCGGAAATATCGCTGCGGCTGCGCGCATACAGCCCCATAGGGCATACCCTGGCGATCGGGTGCGCCAACGGCAGCAACTCGTACCTGCCGACACAGGATCAACTGTGCAGGGGCGGCTACGAAGTCGAGCGTTTCATGTGGGGCGCCCCAAGGCAGCTCCCCGCCAACACCGACGCGCACATAGTCAACCAAAATCTGGCTATACTAAATAACATTAAACAACTGTAAAGTTCGCGGGCGAACACTGTTCGCCCCTACATGCAGAAGTGCATATTTAAAATATAGCTATATTTCGTATGTAAATGCTGTTAGACGTCACGAAAACCGATCTTACAATTGTTTTATTTCCTCGTGATTTTGGGGTCCAGGGGCTTGCCCCTGGTCGTAGCATGAATCGTAAATCATATATTAACCGCATATGATTTACGATTCATGTGGGGTCCAACGTCAACTTCGTTGACGGGGGTATCCGAAAACCCCCGGCACCTTTTTTGGTTCTTTTTTGGGTGGTCAAAAAAGAACACGTATTTTAGCGTTGCGTCAGTATCGCCCGTATTATCGCCGGGTCCATTTTCGGGACGCGCTCATATGTGTACAGCCCGTTCTGCTCCTGCTCGATGTCGGTCAACTGGGTGTAGCAAAGCGCGTGGATAGCCGGGTTTTGCTGCAGCGCCTCCGTCAAGCCCCGGAAACGCTCGATCATCTCGTCCAGGCTCGTGGGCCGCTGGCCGTAGCCCCACCCGTCAGGGTCGTCCTCGCTCCACCATATGCCGCCGTACTCGCTGATGAACGTGTACTGTTCCACGTCGTCCGAATGTTTGCACTCAATGGGGCCGAATGCGAGATTATCGTAATATTCTTTAAATTTAACCGGGTCTTGTTCATAGTCGTGCGTACAGAGGATGTCGGAGAGCCCCGCGACATGGTGATAGCCGGACGTGTCTATGACCGGTCGGGTGCGGTCGAGGGCGCGGGTCAGCGTGACCACGGCTGTCAGCAGCGCTTCGTCCTGCGTCTTCGGGGTCTCGTTGAACGGGCACCAGCCTACCAGCGCGGGATGGTTGTAGTCCCGCCGCACGGCCTCCCCCCACTCGGGCAGGATAGAGCGCCAGGCGCCGGGCAGCGACAGGTCCACGCCCCAATTGGGGTACTCGCCCCACACGATGTAGCCCATGCGGTCGCAGTGCGTTAGGAATCGCGGCTCGAATATCTTTTCGTGCAGACGCGCGCCGTTAAAGCCCATATCGAGCGACAACTGTATATCGCCCGACAGCGCCGCGTCGTCGGGCGCGGTGTACAAGCCGTCGGGATAGAAGCCCTGGTCGAGCACGAGGCGCTGGAACAGAGGCTTCCCATTAAGGAACAGGCAGCCGTTTTCCGCCGCGACCGAGCGCATGCCAAAATAGCTTTCCACTACGTCGCTCTCCAGGTTGAGCGTCAGGTCATACAGGTTGGGGCTGCCGATGTCCCACAGATGCAGGTCGTTCAGGCGCAGCATCAGAGAGGCGCGCCTGCCGCATACCCTCCCGGATACCGTGCCCTGTTCGGCGCCGCCGTAAGTCGCCCGGACGGTCAGCGTTTTCCCGTCCGCGTTTACGCAGTCGGCTTCCACGAGCAGCGCCGGCACATCCAGGCAGGGCGTGTAGCGCGCGTTGGCGATATATGCACTCGACACGTTCTCAAGCCAGACAGTTTGCCAAATCCCCGTCGTGCGCGTATACAGGCATCCGTACGAATGGTAGCGCGTGCTCTGCTTGCCGGTGGGCTGAACGGGGTCGCGGACGTCGTCCTCCGCGCATACGGTGATCACATTGTCGCCGTCCCTCAGCGCGCCTGTGGCGTCGAACGAAAAAGACGTATAGCCTCCCCGGTGCGTACCGATCGAAGCGCCATTCACCCAAACCTCCGTCTCGTAATCGCAGGCGCCTATGTGCAGCAATGTGCGGCGGCTGCCGGCGCGCCACCCGGAGGGCAGTGTAAATGTGCGGCGGTACCAAACGCACCGCATAAAATCGGTGTTGGCGACGCCGGACAGGTGGCTTTCGGGGCAAAACGGGACGGCAATCTCGCCGGCTAGCGGACCGTCCGCCCCTGGCAAGCCGCGCGCGCGCCCGCTCTGGCCATTGTCGGTTTCAAAAGACCATGTGCCGTTAAGGTTCAACCAGTCTGGGCGGACGAACTGCGGGCGGGGATATTCCGGACGTGGGATTTGCATATTTATTCCTCCATGCTAATGTTAATTATAGGCGATTGTAAAAGTCGCGGACGCACAATGTGCGTCCCTACATGTAGGTAGCAAATTTTGCACATATTAAAATAAAATGTTGTATGGGCGAACAGCATTCACTCGTACAATTCCAGCTTTTACAATCACCTAAATGTTAATTATCATGTACAAGTACATGAAATAACTTATGTTAATTATACCAAATTACATAGTCATTGATAGACCCTGTGATATAATAAAACCTGATTTAGCGAATTAGCGAACGTTTAATAAATCAATTACTGTTATTTTGGACAACGAATTCTTGGAGGTTTGGCATGGATACCAGGCTGATAGTAAGGGGCGATGATTTTGGCATATCGCACAGTTGCAATCTGGCGATAGAGGACTGTTTTATGAACGGCGTGCTCACCAGCGCGGCTATCATCGCGCCCGCGCCCTGGGCCGAGGAAGCGGCTGCGATGGCGCGCGCGCATCCGGAATGGTGCGTCGGCGCGCACCTGACGACCCTGGGCGAATGGCGCGGCTACCGCTGGCGCCCGGTGCTGCCCCATGACAAAGTGAAGACCATCGTCGACGAATACGGGTTTTTGCATCAAACGCCGGACGCGTTTTTCGCCGCTTCGGCTGGTGCCATCGACTACGATCAGCTCGAGCGCGAGTTCATGGCGCAGGCTGACCTTATATCAAACGGCTGGGGCGTCAAGCTGGGGTACGCCGACTACCACTACATCAACGGAAACAGGTACAACGCCCCGGAATACGGGGAAGTGCTGCGCAGGGTCGCCAAGGCATATGGCGTGCCGCTGTCAGGCTATGAGGGGGAGACCCGCTTCACCAGCATATACAACTCGGCGCCGGGCAAGAAACTGGATGTGTTCCTGGCGGCGCTGGATGCGCTCGAACCGGGGCTGTGGTTCTCCGTGCACCATCTGTTGCAAGACAATGCTGAAACCCAGGGGCTAAAATATTCCAACGTGGCCGATGAAAAGCCGGAAAGCACCGCTATACACCGCACGGCGGAGGCGGCTGTGTTGACGCACCCGGCAGTGGCCGAGCGCATTAAAGCGCTGGGGATTCAATTGATCAGCTACCGCGATATAGATATATAGGTTCTATTAGGATATGGGAGGGACGAGGTATGAATAAAATATCGATAGGCTGTGTCGGGCTTGGCGGGCGCGGGATGGGGCTGCTGCGCGACTGCCTGTTGCCACGGGGCGACGTGATTATCGCCGGGCTTTGCGACATGTATGAGGACAGGTGCGATGCAGCCAAACAGATGGTAAAGCAGGCGGGGCATCCCGGCCCGGCGGTCACCGACGATTACCGCAAGCTTTTGGATATGCCGGGCCTAGATGCCCTGATGGTGACCAGCGCATGGGAGTCCCATATTGAGATAGCCTGCGCGGCGATGCGGGCGGGCAAGTATGTGGCGGTAGAGGTCGGAGGGGCGTATTCAATTGACGACTGCTGGCGGCTGGTCCGAACGCACGAGGAAACGGGCGCCCAGTGCATGCTGCTGGAGAACTGCTGTTACGGGCGCAACGAGTTGATGATCCAGAACATGGCCCGGCAGGGGGTGTTCGGTGAAATCGTGCATTGTCAGGGCGGGTACCACCACAACCTCCGCAAGCAAATCGCCTATGGTCTCGAGAACCGGCATTACCGGTACAGGAACTATCTTAGCCGAAACTGCGAGAACTACCCCACGCACGAATTGGGCCCAATCGCGCAGTTGCTGATGATAAACCGGGGGAACAGGATGCTGATGCTCAACTCCATCGCGTCCAAAGCGTCCGGCATGCGGGCGTTCATACGCGGCGAGCGAGAGGAAGGCGGCGGCAATGGTGGAAGTGCGGGCGGAAGTGCGGGCGACTTGAATTTCGCCCAGGGCGACGTCGTCACGACCATCATCAAATGCGCAGGCGGGGAGACCATCGCGCTCACGCTGGATACCACATTGCCGCGGGCATACTCGCGCGGCTATCAGGTCCATGGCACAAAGGGCATGTTCATGGAAGACAACATGAGCATTTTCATAGACAAAAAGGATAACGAGTACGATTTTGAATGGCACAAGCGATGGGGCAATGTCGAAGAGTACAGGCAGCAATACGAGCACCCGGTCTGGCAGGAATATTTAAGGGGCGACATAAAGGGCGGGCACGAGGGCATCGACTGGCTGGTCATATCCGATTTCATCGACGCCGTGAAAGCGAGCGCAGCCGTACCGATTAATGTGTATGACATGGCGGCCTGGATGAGCATCTCTTGCCTGTCTGAGGACTCCATCGCAATGGGCGGGGCGCCTGTCCCCATACCGGACTTCACCAACGGCAAATGGATTGGCGGCTATGCGTAATATGGGTATATATAATATACACAATAGCGCATAATTAACGGAGGGCACAGCCATGTCGGGCCATTCATTTGACGCGGGGCGCACGCCATTGATATCCCAGGGCAACTACTACATGCCGGGCTTCGATTCCGACTATGAGGAGCGGATGCTGTTCCGCTACAGGGACGGCCTTAAAGAACAGCTAAAAACGTTGCAAGAGGACGAAGATTCCCCGTACAGGGAGCGCATGAAGGACATCGAGAAAAACTTGAATACGTTGATTTTGTTCACCGAGAGGCAAATATACGAAAAACAGGTTTTAAAAGACAAGATGCGCGAGCAAAGGAAAGAGGCGTACATGCGCGCGGCGAACCCCGCCGAAGCCGCCAGGATGGAGGAACGCAAAAATTTCCGCCACATCGCTTCGCTCAACAGGCAATTGACCATTATGGAGAGGCTGGCAGCATCGGCAAAAACAAACACAAAAGCAACCGACTCCGCCAAATACGACATGCTGCGCCGCGCCTTCGAAATATCGGTCGAAATAAAGCATATGATGTATTAAATGATGAACACTTCAGATTATTTCAAATTCATTTCTATCGAATTCGATCAATCCGTCGCTGCGCATTTTTGACAGTTCGGACGACATTGCGCTGCGGTCGACGCACAGGTAATGCGCCAGCTCCTCGCGATTGAATGGAATGGTGAATTTATTCGCCGCGCCCCGCTGCGCGTCCAAATACGCGAGCAGTTTTTCCCTGGTCGTGCGCTTTGACAGTATATCGATCCGCTGGCTGAGCTGCAGGCTTTTTTCGGCGATCAGCTTTAGCATGTTTTCGATCATTTTTGTGTGATACGGGCAAACGGCGGTACATAATGTTGTGATTTTTTTGTAGTTTATGAACATTATTTCGGTTTTGTCCGCAGCCTGTATTGTGACGGGGCTGCTGTCCACGCCCGCGCAGGCGAACACCTCGCCGAAAATTTCGGCGGCGCCCAGCTCGTTGAGCAGCATGATCCGCCCGTCGGCGTCCTCTTTTATTATTTTTACGCTGCCGGACAACACCAGCCCAACGGTTTTTACCGCACCGCCCGCCAAAATTATGATGTCGTCCTTTTCGTAACGCGCCACTTTTGCCGAAAGGCATGCAATTATCTTCTCAAAATCGGCATATGCGAAGCCTTCGAACAACAAATTTCCTTTTAGTGTTTCATAAATTATTTTCATATCAATAATTATATTTGTTGTATTTGCAACGGAAATATTTCGTTTATCATAGTATGATGTAACCATTAAGTCAAGACAAAGAGGTGATTAGCATGATTAAAAATGCAAATAATTCATTCCGCGCGGCGCAAACGGGCGCATCCGGCGGCAGTGGCGCGATCGGCGGCGGCGGCGCTTCCGGCGGAACCGACGCGACCAGCAGCAGCGGCGCCCCAGCTACCATGTTTTGCTTCCAGTGCGAGCAGACAGCCAAAGGCACGGCATGCACGGTCGGCGGCGTTTGCGGGAAAAAAGCCGACACCGCCAATCTGCAGGACGCCCTGACCGGGGAGCTGATTGGGCTTGCCATGGCTATGCGCGGCGCGACGGGCGCACCGGGCGCGGCGGGCGCGGCGGATGCAGCAGACGGAACGGGTGTGGCGGACGCAGCAAGCTCAACGCCCGGCGCCATTCCCGAGGGCGCCGCCAAAATAGTTATAGACAGCCTGTTTGCCACCGTGACCAATGTCAGCTTCAACAATTACACATTGATGGCGCAGATAAAAGACATTGCGCGCGAGAGGGAACGCACGGCTACCGGCAGCAACGGCGCCTTCGACATGGCGGGGCTTTGGGGCGCAGACGAAGACGTCAGGTCCTTAAAGTCGCTCATATTATTTGGCCTGCGCGGCATGGCGGCGTATGCGCATCATGCACGCGTACTGGGCAAAGCCGACGACGTAGTGGATAGCTTTTTTATTAAAGGGCTGTCCGCGCTCGGCGAAGAAAAAACGGCGGACGAGCTGCTCGCGCTAGTCATGGAGCTTGGCCAAACCAACCTCAAATGCATGGAGCTGCTCGACGCGGCCAACACCGGGGCTTTTGGCGACCCCATGCCCACGAAGGTCACCAGCGTCATCGAGCCCGGCCCGTTTATCGTCGTTTCCGGACACGATCTGCGCGACTTAAAACTGCTGTTGGAAGCGACGCAAGGCAAGGGCGTCAACATTTATACGCATAGCGAAATGCTGCCCGCCCACGGCTACCCGGAACTAAAGAAATTTGCGCACCTGAAGGGCAATTTCGGTACGGCCTGGCAGAACCAGCAAAATGAATTTGATAAAATCCCGGCGCCTGTCCTGTTTACGACAAACTGCCTGATGCCTGTAAAGCCAAACTATGCCGACAGGGTCTTTACGACTTCGGTCGTCGCGTATCCGGGCATTGCGCACATCGGGGAGGACAAGGATTTTTCGCCGCTGATAGATAAGGCGCATGAGCTTGGCGGTTACAAAGAGCAGACTATTATGAAGGGGATCAACGGGGGCGACACGCTGACCGTGGGTTTCGCAAAAAACACGGTGCTGTCCGTCGCGGGCACGGTCATAGACGCCGTCAAAGCGGGGGCCATAAAGCACTTCTTCCTCGTCGGCGGCTGCGACGGGGCCAGGCCTGGCAGGAACTACTACACGGAGTTTGTGAGGCAGTCTCCCAAGGATACTGTCATACTCACGCTAGCTTGCGGCAAATACCGCTTTAACGACATGGACGCCGGCGAAATCGGCGGCTTGCCCCGCATCATGGACATGGGGCAGTGCAACGACGCGTACAGCGCGATTAAAGTGGCGTCCGCCCTGGCCGAGGCATTTGAATGCAACATAAACGAGCTGCCGCTGACGCTGGTGCTCTCATGGTACGAGCAAAAAGCCGTATGCATCCTGCTGACGCTACTGGCGCTCGGCATTAAAAACATTTATATAGGCCCGAGCCTGCCCGCGTTCATTTCGCCCAATATCCTGAACGTTATTGTAGAAAAATTTAACCTCACGCCGATCTCCACCCCGGAAGCCGACCTTAAAAAAATATTGGGATGATTTAAAGGGAGCGGGACGACGAGGGCGGTAGGCGGGACGACAAGAGGGCGGGCGGGACGACGAGGGTGGCAGGCGGGACACTGTCCTCGGCATCCCCTACGAAAATGAATAGGCTATTGTAGGGACGACCGCCCCGGTCGTCCGCCTGCCAGATCCGGTCGTCCGCTTGCCAGATCTGGTCGTCCGCCTGCCAGATCCGGTCGCCTACCCTACGCCCATTGTATGCGCCTGTACAAATGTGTCAAAACACATGTTTATAAATATTTCACCAGCATTTCCTGCACTTTGCTCAACTCCAGCGGCTTACCGATGTGGTCATTCATGCCTGCGGCTTTGCATTTTGCTATATCCTCGCTGAAGACGTTAGCGGTCATCGCCACTATAGGTATGGTTTTTGCCCTTGGCGCGTCGAGCGCACGGATTTGGCGCGTCGCTTCGTAGCCGTCCGTTTCCGGCATTTGGATATCCATTATTATCAGATCGTATTTATCCGGTGCGCCGGCAAACATGCTGACGGCCTCTGCGCCGTTGATTGCATAGTCGATGCTTATCTGCGTCGGCTCCAGCAGCGCCGCCACTATTTCGCGGTTTATCTCCACATCCTCCGCCAACAGTACGGAGCAGTCCGCAAACGCGCCCGATATGTCTCTCTTCTGCTCGTCCGGCAAATCCTGGCCGACGTCGATCGAATCGCAAATAGACTGGATGATGGCCGACGGCAGCAACGGTTTGGATAGAAAATCATCCACGCCCGCTCCCCTCGCCTCATCCTCCATTTCGCTCCATTCGGCGTCCAGCAGCATAATAACCGTGGAACTGCCGTAGCTGTCGATGCCCTTTATAAAGCCAGTCAGCTCCCGGGCGTCGAAATCCGGCAAATCCCAGTCAATAAAATAGACGGAATAGGCTATTTCATCTTCTACCAGGTTCAGCGCGCCCTCGCCGCTGGCGGCCACGTCGCAGATTATGTTGTATTCCCGGGTGGTCTTTTGGAAGTACGCCAATATTTCCGGGTCGTCGTCAATGACCAATATGCGCATGCCGCCCAAGTCCTCGTCCGTCGCACATGGCTTTTGCCTCGCTTCTGCGCCCCGCATGGCCTGGACATTTATGGTGAAGATGGAGCCCACGCCCTGTTCGGAAACGAGGCCGATGCCGCCGCCCATCATCTCCACAATGTTTTTGGATATCGACAGGCCCAGCCCCGAGCCGCCGTAAACGCGCGCCGTATTGCTGTCGGCCTGCTGAAATGCGTCAAATAATGTCACCTGCTGTTCTGGGCTCACGCCGATGCCCGTGTCGGACACCTCGATTTGTATGTCGCATGTGCCATCGGCGCCCTCACCGGCGAGGCGGGCGTCCAAAGATATGGCGCCTTCTTCCGGGGTGAATTTTACCGCGTTGCCCAGCAAATTGGTTATTACCTGTGCGAGCCGCTGCTCGTCCCCGATAATGTTTTTTGGGATGGCGCTGTCAATATGTACCATCAATTTTTGCTTTTTATAAACGGCCCGTAAATTTATGATATTTATGACCCGCTGGATCATCTTTTCAAAAACGTATTCCGTCGGCGACAGCTCAAACTTGCCCGATTCGATTTTCGACATGTCCAATATGTCGTTGATTACGCCGAGGAGGTGCTTGGACGCGTCGTCTATTTTTTTAAACGCGTAATCCTTGCGCTGCGTGTCGGACGTTGATTTTCCAATGGCCGTCATGCCAATGATGGCGTTCATCGGCGTGCGGATCTCATGGCTCATGTTGGCCAAAAAATCGCTTTTAGCGCGGTTCGCGGCTTCCGCTTCTGTTTGCTGTTTTAGCAACTGTTCCATTTTCGTCGTGTTCTGGATTATTTCGATATAGCCCGTGATATCGCCATGCTGGTTGGTGAGTATCTCCGCGTCGACCTGGAATGACTCGTTCTCATGTATAAAACGCGTCTGCTTCTGCCCCTTCCTCGCGCAGACAATGGCGCAGTTTTCCGTGTTGCATATGTTGAAATTGCAACTGCTGCAGGGAAGGCCTATGATGTCGTTGCGCTTTAAGTTGAGGAACTTTTCCGCCGCCGCGTTGATGAACGTCCAGTTGGCCCTTTCGTCCTGAACGGAGATGAGGAACGGGATGGAGTCGAGTATGGAGGCGTACCAATATGCCATTTCTTCGAACTTTATCGATTCGCTGCGTATTTTCTTCAGCATAACCTGGCGTTCTGTTAAAATGCTGTCCAGCTTCGCCGTCAATGTGTTGAACCATTTGGCCAGCTCGCCGATTTCGTCTTTTTGGCGCGAGGGAATCTGCTCGGTCAGGTCCGCGCGGTCCTCCGCTATGTCGCGGATTTTTGAGACAATCATGTTCAGGGGGTTCTTTACAAGCTTGCGCAGCCGCAGCAGCAGCGCGAACGTGGGCGCGACGGCCGCGCAGCCCAACACGAACGCCAGGATAATCGCGGCTGTGTCCGCCAACGCTGTTATGTCTTTTACATTCAGCGTGCAGATCAGGATGCCCACCTGGTCGCCCCTGTAGTCGTCAAGCGGGTGCATACCGATGACCACGTCGCCGAAGTCTTTGTATACGACGCCGTCATTGGCTTCGGCCAGCAGCTCCGCTGTAATAAGACTGTCCAGATCGCTATCGCTTATGCCGACGACCTGTACGTAGTCCCCCTTCAGTGGATAGGCGACCTGATCCTGCAGCTCCAGCGAGTAATCGAGCAGGTTGCTGTTGGCGTACAGGGCTACGTATATCTTGTTTTCCTCTGTTGCCGCGTGTATGATGGGGTCGAATTCCTGCAGTACCTCCGCCGAGCCCAACTGCCGCCCGTCCTCAGCGAAGACGGGGATCACGCCCCGGATGGCAAAGCCGCCGCTGCCGGACTCGATGCCCAGGGCCTGCTTTCCGCTGCTGTTCACGTCTATAACTGTGGGGCGGAACGCGCGTAGATCGTCCGAGATGTCGACCCATTCCCCGTCGACAATCGTCTGTTTGTCCCGCCACAGCCGGACAAGGCTGCGCCCATTAGGCAAATGGAAATGTAACTGGAGCCTCATCCCTGTCACTTGGTTGTGACTGTCCATTATGGATGCGAGCTCTTTGCGCAGCAGCTCGCGCGCCTCCTGCGACTGCGGCGAGTATGGGTCGTCTATATCGCCGCTTAGCGCAATTTCGTAGGCCTCCATCACAACCGGAAGGCGGACGAACATGGACGTTTCGTGGATGGATTTTTGCGCCCCGCTGTCGATTTCGCGCTCTATCGACTGTATGCGGTGCCCGATGACGTCCATTACGTACTGCTCGCGCATATCTACAAACGATGAGTTGATGACAAGAAAGCTGATAAGCCCCAGGATGATGACTATGATTATCTGTGGAATCGCCAATTTCCAAACAAGCTTCAAAATATCCGCCTCCCAGCCCGCCCCGAACCGCCTATGCCGCCCGGGATCGCCCCGAACCGCCCCGATCCGCGTCGATCTGCCCCGAACCGCCCGTGCCGCCTGTAAACTCGCGTGGAGTCCCCACAAAAAAATAGTTACCCATTATACACCGCTCTTAACGCAGCCTGCCATTTTGTGTTAAATGTGATAAAAGTGATAAATGTGATAAAATCGAACCCGGACGCTCAACAAAGCAATGATATCGCATGATGGCGCAACGCCAATACAGAAATTAGGATGATGCCATGGAGAAAGGCTCTGCGTTATTAATACGCAAAGCTAGGGACTAGGCTCTTTATTTCTCTTTTTTATATTCATTCAAAATCTTCGCACTGCGACCAATTCATCTTCAGCATTCCATTATTATTCATCGCAACGCCGACATAAACCATACGGTCGCCGACTTTTCTCGATATATAGTGTTCGAGCATCGCAGTGAAAGTTTTTGTGTATTCGCGATTCAATAATTCATTTTCGCTGACCCAAGATAATTCGCCCTCGTCTGTCTGTATAACCTCTGTCTGTGTAGTTTCGCCAAAATATATGTAGCTCTGGCGAATCTCATCTTTGCTTCTGCGCGTTATGATGTAACGTAAATCCAAAAACTTAATTTGGTCTTTATGAATACCGGTTTCTTCTTCGATTTCACGATAGCATGCAGATAACGGGTCGTTTATTTCATTTGCCTCCATATGTCCGCCTACGCCGCTCCATACGCCGGGAGCGATGCTCCTATTATCAGCGCGGCGCAAAAGCAGATATTTACCATTGTTCCACAAAAAAGCGGCGACTCCGTTCCGCAGTATTATCATGAGCTATTTACCTCGTTTTAATTCTGTCGTATCTCAAACAGTTCCCATGCATTTTTATTAATCTTCAATATTTTTTATGATAATTGCGATGTCTTCACATATTTTATGTATGCCCATTTTTATGATTATATTAAATACACTTAAAGTAAAAAAGAATATTATCCATGCATGAATTGTTTTAAATTCATAAATTCCATATATTAATCCGAAATACCATTGATGAATGGAAGGATGAGCACTTACAATAATGAGAATTATTGTAATAACCAGATTAACAAATATAAAAATATTGAGTAATCTGCAATATAATCCACAATTAACAAATAAATAATGACCTTTTCTCATCGTTGATTTACCCCAATACATTTTTTAGATTATTTGTAATTGACTGCGCTGTATAAAACCATATTAAAATCATGTCCGCAAATATGATCCGGTAAACGTGCTGGGCATCTGCTATACATTCATCGGACCCCTGTGCATATTTTATTGAACTTGCATTAATTATATACTTTATATATATTAAATGACATGCGAAATTCAAATGAAAGCAGGATGAATGTGTATGTTTACAATCGGGAACGAGCCGGTAAAGGTGTGCCTTGGCGCTATATCGGAAAATACGCTGCGGGTTTCAATATTGCCTGTAGGGGAGTCTGTCGCGGAAGTATTTTCGGCTATCGATTTAGATGAACGCGATTGGGACATGCCTTCTATCTCGCTGACCGGCGCCGAGGGCGCGTCGCCATATATGATTGGCTGCACGGGCGATAATCCGGATTCTGGATTTTTTGAGGTCGATATAGACGGCAATGATTTTTCAATTAATATATCTAAAGATGGCAGGCATGTAAGTACCTTGAGTATTTGCGAAACGACAGGCGCCATATACTTCCCATCGGGCAATGGCGAACTATACGGACTGGGTCATGGGTTTGCCAGGCATTTTAACAGAAAAGGCGAAATATACGACTTGCAAACAAACGGCCAGGTGCGCGGCATTGTGGAGAATTATTCGGCGACGTCGCCAACGCCGTTGGTCATTAGCACAGAAGGCTGGGCGCTGTTTTTTCACCAGCCGTGGAGAGGCGTGCTTGATCTTCGGGGCGATGTTTGCTCTTTTGAAAAAAAACCTATGGAACCGATTGCTTACGCGGACATCTTCGTTATTGACGCAATAAACCCCGAGGATGCCGCAAAAGAGTATTACAGATTTTCCGGCATACCGCCATTGCCGCCTAAATACGCTTTCGGGTATCAGCAGAGCTACAGGACGCTTGTCCACAACGATGTCAACTATGTGATGAAAACCGCCCGCTATATGAGGGACAATGATATCCCCTGTGATATGCTGATATATCTGGGGACAGGGTATTGCCAATATGGCTGGAATGTGGAAAACGGGGTTTTTGACTGGAATCGGGATTCATTTCCCGAGCCCGTGGATATGACGCGCGAACTCCACGATATGAATTATAAGCTATGTCTGCACATCACAAAGTGCCACACCGGCTTGCATGGGAAAATAAGCGATACGGCGGCGAGTCCGCTCGATTACGACCATGCCAAAAATTATTGGGCAAAGCATGCCAAGCTTTACGCTCAAGCGAAAAACGAATGCTGGTGGCCTGACGACGCCGACGAAGTCGATATGCGGGCGCGGCTGACCCGCTGGAGGATGTATTATGAGGGCAGCCTGAGCCTCAATCCCGATGTAAGGCCGTTTCAAATGCAACGAAACACATTCCCCGGCGCAAACAAATGGGGTGGCGCAATCTGGTCGGGCGACATACTATCAGAATGGGAGACGCTAAAGAATCAAGTGCCGATCGGCCTAAACGCCTCCCTCAGTTCCACCCCATATTGGGGAACTGATACAGGCGGGTTTTTTTCCAGCAATGAGTTTGACGGGGAATTATTTATCCGTTGGTTCCAGTTCTCCACATTTACGCCATTTTTGCGATGCCATGGCAGGCCGTCGTTTTTGCACAACCTTTGGGGCTGGACGATGTTCGGCTCGCCGGATGAAATCCCCCTCGAGGCGGCCCCGGGAGTGCCCCGCAGCGCAGCGCCCGCCGCCGGCGCGCTTCCGGACGATCGCGTGGCGCCCATATGTAAAAAATACATTCAAAAAAGGTATGAGCTGCTGCCATATATATATAATTTGGCGCATGAAACCCGCTCAGGGATTCCGATTATGCGGCCGATGTGGTATAAATACCCGGGCGACGAAACCGCGCGCGGATTGGGGGATCAATATTTATTTGGCGACAGTTTGATTGTCGCTCCCATAACGGCAAAAGGCGCCAAAAAATGGGATGTATATCTGCCTGAGGGCGATTACTATTGTTTCCGGACGGGAGATAAAATTAAAGGCGGCGGCTATATAGAGGTAGATGCGGCACTAGGCGACATTCCTGTATATGTACCTGCGGGAGGCTTGATCGCGAAAACCGTCCCAATGCAATTTGTGGGTACGGAAAAAAATGGCGAATTTGATCCCTTGATAATCGAGATATACCCGGGCAATGACGGCAGTTATGCTTTATATGAAGATGATGGCATCAGCCTTGGCTATCTCAGGGACGAATATACGATAACCCGGTTTGCTTGGGACGACAAAAAGCGCGTGTTCAGTGCCGATGGTAAATCATCGATGTTCCCGGGCAGGGCAAGGGATATTATAGTCAAAATAATATCTGATTCAGATGAATATATATTGACAGTAAATTATTAACGGCGCATTGCCGGTCGATGGATCGGATGCTCCTACTATATCACGGGAAGTATGCGTTTTTATTATTCTTCTTTGATTTTCAAAAAGCCGCCGGTGCCCCATTGGTTGACTTCGAGTATGTTTATGTACAGCTTGGATTCATCCATTCCAAGTACGCGCGACATCATTTCGGCTGTGCGGGCGACGAAGGACTTGCGCGACTCCTCGGCGATTTTGCCTAGTACGCGCATTTCCAAAAAAGCCATCTTCACCGCGCCTTCGCCGGCCAGGTACATGCTGCGGCCATCGCCAAAGTCGACCATGAGGCCTTTTTCGGTTTTCCCGATGACCTCTATTATGCGGCCGAGTTCTGCTTTTATGTCGAGCCTCTGTGCGTCCGTCATTTTTTGCGATGCGTGAATTGATATATATGGCATGGTTAAACTCCTTTTAAATTTATAGTCTGTGTGATTGGCAAAGGCGCGGGCGAACACTGTTCGCCCCTACATACTGCTGCTGTGTGCGGCATTGGCGGCGTCAGCCTTTTATGGCGCCGGTGGCTATGCCTTCGACGATGTTTTTTTGCAGCGCGAAGTAAAACAGTATCAGCGGGGTCATGGCCATCAGGTAGGCAGCGAACACCAAATGCCAGCGCGTCGTCGCCTCGCCCCGGAATATGTACTGCGCGAGCGTGAGCGTGTAGTTCCTGCTGGACTGGAGGACCAGCAGGGGCAGCAGAAAATCGTTCCATATGCTAAGGCTGTTAAGTATCGCCAGCGTCGACACAACGGGTTTTAGCATCGGGAAATAGATGCTCCAGTACATCCTCAGCGGGCGGCAGCCGTCCATGAAAGCGGACTCGGCTATCTCCTCCGGTATGGTCCTGATAAAGCCCATGAAGAGGAACACGGCAAAAGCTACGCCCCTGCCCACATAGAACAGCGATATCCCCAAGATGGAATTCATCAGCGACAGGTCTTTCATCAGCTTGACTGTGGGGCTGAGCGCGAGGTAGAAGGGGACCATAAGCCCCGCTATGCAGAAATAGTAGACGGCGTTGGAAATATTTTTGTTCATGCGCGAAATGGCGAAGGTGCCCATACCGGTGACGGCCAGCACCATCGACACGCTAAAGCCGGTGATGAACAGCGAGTTGCCGAGCGCCCTCGGGAAGTTCGTCTGCTGCCAGGCTGTGATAAAATTGTTGATTTCGATGGACCTGGGGATCGCCAGCGGGTTCATCAGCGCCTGCGCGGGGGACTTGAGCGCCAAGGTGATGACTGTGTAAAACGGGAATAGGTACAGCAAGGCGAATGCAATCATGAACAGCTCGAACAGGCCGAGCCGCAGCTTCTTCGTCAATAGGCTGCCGGGCGACATTTTTTTCGCCGATAATAGTTCGCTAGACGACATTTTCTTCCCTCCTGCGCAGCACGACCAGCCCCACATACGAGAGCACGCATATAATAAAGAACAGGACGACGCCCATTGCGGTGCCGTACGCGGCGCGGTAGAACTCGAAGCTTTCCCTGTAGATGGTCAGCGAAATCAGCTCGCTGGAGTTGCCCGGGCCGCCCAGCGTCAGGCCGTACATCAAGTCGAACTGCTTGAACGCGCCTTCCATCACGAGCACAATATTGATAGTGAACCCCGGGGCAATCAGCGGGAACGTAATGTATCGGAATTTGCGCCACCCCGTCGCGCCGTCAACTGTGGCGGCCTCGTTCACTTCGATGGATATCGCCTGCAGCGCCGCCAGGTATATGATCATAGTATGGCCCACGCTCCGCCACACGCTCACCACCACGCCGGCCAACAGGGATGTGCGGGGGTTGCCCAGCACATTGTGGTGCAGCGTCTGCCACCCGATAATGCCGCCCAGCCGTGTCAGCGGCTCGGTGAATATGTAGCTCCAGATGTAGCCCACGATGAGGGGGCTCAGCACGACGGGTATGAATATGAGCGTCCGCAGGAGGTTCCGCGATTTAATGCGCGTGTTGAGGCCGATGGCCAGCGAAAGGGCGAATATATTTTGGACGATCGTCACAAAGAAGGCGTACACGCAGGTGTTGCGCAAGGGGATCAGCACGACGGGGTCTTTAAACAGCGTAATGAAGTTCTGTAGCCCGATGATGTCGTAGACCGGGTTGATGCCGTTCCAGTTGGTGATGCTGTAATAAAACCCGCCCAGCACCGGGTATGCCGTAAATATAATATAGACGGCGAGCATGGGAAGCATCATTGCCACATATTGCGCGCGGTCAATCCCGGAATAAAAGCCTTTACTTTTTTTCATATGAATGCCACACGCTCCTACATATTGGATTTAATATTGGATTTAATATATAGCCGTATTTATGTTATTTATGTTTCCGGCGGTTAGCGAATTTCACGAAAATTGCCTTTTACAATCGCCCGATATGTATATGCATATCAGAAAAAGGGGATCGGGCGCGTCCCCTTCTTCTGATATGTGGTTTGATCGCTTTATGATTGATCGCCTATACGATTGCCCTGTTGCGGCGCTTTAGCTTCCTTTAGCTTCCGGTGGTCAGCTCGCGAATGTCCATGTAGTCGTCGATGAAGTCGGGGTTGGCCTCCAGCATGCGCTGGTGATCGGCGTCCAGCCCGTCCATAGCGCCGTCCACATCCACGGTGCCGGCCATCCACTCCTGCACATGCGTTTTCATGATCTCTTTGAGCCCGGGGACCCAGTCGCGGGCGAAGAACCCGGTGTATTTGCCTTCCTCCAGCAGCGGAAACATGTTGACGATGGACGGGTCGAGCGATGTGTCCGGCGTCCCCCTCACTGCAGAGACAATATTCAAAGAGGCCGCGTAAGGCGCCCCGTTTTCCGGCGTGAAGAACAGCTTGTACAGCTCGATGGCCTGTTCGGGGTATTTCGTCTTGGACCATATGGACGTAGCGTGGTCAAAATTGGCTATCGTCGCGTACTGCTCCTCGGTCTCATAGACGGGGTAGGGGATGTAGAGGAGCTTGCCGTCGAGATCGGGGTTCATGTCCACTATGCGGTTGATGACGGCAGCGCCTGCCTGGATGTACACGCCCTCGCCCCGGGCAAAGCGGGTGTATGCATTGTCGGGGTCGAGGCCGAGCGAGTCGGGGCTGGCGTAGTCTAAGTACTTGCCGTACAGTTCGAACATCCCGCGCCACTCAGGCCCGTTGAATGTCTTGTCCCCGGTCAGCACTTCGTAGTAATAGTCCGCGTTCGAGCTGACCACTATCTGCGGGAAGTAGCAGAAGATGAACCCGGTGGCGCCCGAGCCGTCCTTGGCCGGGACTATCAGCGGGTATTGGACGCCCCCTTCGCGGATGGTGTCCATGTCGCTCACGAACTGGTCGATGGTCTTGGGGATGCCGGTGACGCCCATGCTCTCGGCGAGCTCGGTGTTGTATATCAGGCCCCAGATGGACTGGACCAGGGGGTACGCGTACTCCCTGCCCTTGAATACGTGTGACGGTACATCAAACGGCTTGACCAGCTCGCGCACGCCGATGTCCGTGACGTCCATCAAATGCCCGCCGCGAGCGTATGCCGTGATTTGCGTGCCCCATTGGTATGTGAATATGTCCGGCGCGTCGTTGGCGGCCAGCTTGGACGCCATGGCCGCGTTGTAGCCTGCCACGCCGCCCGGGAGGATGGTGATTTCCATTGTCACATTGGGATAGAGTTCGTTGATCTGCCCCGCGATGTCGTTCAGCACTTTCATCGCCTCGGTCTGGCCTGTCGCGTAGCGCAGCGTGATGGGGCCGTCTGCGGGCGCGGCGGCCGTCGTCGCCTCAGCGGTGGTGGCGGCGGCAGTCGTGGCGGCCGCGGTGGTCGCGGCGGCGGTGGTTGCGGCCGCAGCAGCCTGCGTCGTGGCCGCGGCTGCCGGTCCGCCCGCGCCGCCGCCCGCGCCGCAGGCGGCAGCCATGGACACGAGCAAAGCTATGCTAATGAGTAATAATATAGTACGTTTCATCAAAAATCCCTCCTTAAAATCCATGGTTAATTGTGCAAAATATCTCTACTACTGCCTAATTATATGCATAGGGGGGCAATAAATAAATGGAATGAATTTTATATTACGGGCGTAAGGATGCGCTTTCGCGGCAGAAGTGGCACATTATTGCTCAAAAATGTGGATTATTATTGGAATTGTTTGTCCTTTCTTTTTCGACATATTCCCTTGGAGATATGCCCGTCAGTTTTTTGAACACCCGGCTAAAATAATGCTGATCGTTAAACCCGGTCATTTCGGCGACAGTCTTGATTTTGTATGAGCCGGTCTTCAGCAGCGATTTGGCATTTTCCAGGCGGATATTTTGCAAATAGTCCAAAAAATTGATCCCGAATATGTCTTTGAACAAAAAACTCAGGTACGCAGGGGTGATGTAGTGGCTTTCCGCGAGCTGCTCAAGCGATATGTTTTCATCATAGTGGTTGTTCAAATAGTCCTGCACGCGGTTGGCTATGTGCGTCTTGGCGTTTTCTTCCTGCAAGAATGTCACGTTGATGCGCGAGAGATAGAGCTCCTTAACGGCATTTATCATGCCCCGCGCCGATGAATAGCGCCACAGCGGCTTGGGGGGCGACGCATAGGCGCTGCCTGTGTCTTCCGCGAAGCCCAGCAGCGTGCCATACAGCAAATCAAGGCTGGCATACGATATGTTCATGGACGATATCTCGTCGCTGATCTGCCCCAGTACCTCCGATAGCTCCCTGTACCGCCCGCGTTCCAGGGCGTGGCGCAGCCGCACCATCAACTGGCGGTTGATCTTATATTCGTCGCGGAAGCGGGCAGCCATCTCCGTGCGGATGATCCGCTCTTCCGGCAGAAATATGCGGTAGCGCATATTGGATTTCGCTCGCTCGTATGCAGGGCCGAGCGGCATGGCGGCGCCTTCCAGGCCGCAGGTGGCTTCGAATGAGCCGCGCCCGGCCAGCTCGTCTATCAAGTCGCCGGCGATTTTTTGCAACTTGGGCATCCACTTGGCGCCTGTCGCGGGCGGGAAGCAGAAAACAGCGGTATATTCCATCGGCTCGCCCTTGAAGAAGAACATATCTTCCCCGAATGCGAACCCGGCTGCGCACCTCATAACAAGCGAGAGCATGTCGCTGAGCGAAATATTGTTTTTCTCGCCGGTATAAATATGGCAAAAACCGAAAAACGACGCCGGGGTCGCAGATTTCATCAAATGCCTGATGGTGTTCGGCGCAAGGCCCGCAGCCGGGTTTTCACTGTTTTCGTAAACGGCCTCCCTCATGCTCACCATGCGGATTTCCGCCGACGGATCGTTTTTCATGCGCTCGATGCAGTTTTTTACGGCGTTGCACAGCCCGACGTTGTCGATGGGTTTTAACAGGTAGCTGACAACGCCCTCCTGTATGGCTTTTACCGCATAATCAAACTCGCTGTGCCCGCTGACTATGATTTTTTGCATTTGGGGGTATCTCAGAGACAAAAGGCTGCACAGCGTCAGCCCGTCGATGCCGCTCATCCTGATGTCGCATATGGCGATGTCGGCGCTTGTGCCCTCCAGCAGCGCGAGGGCATCCTCGCTGCTGGCGCAGTCGTAGATATTGTCAATCGGCAAGCCGCTGCGCATGAGTTTCAGGCGGATGCTGTCCCTGATCCATTCTTCATCGTCCACAATCAATATCGTAGCCATATAGCGATGCCCCTTTCCGGCCGCCGCCGTGCTTTTGCCTGCGCCGCCTTGCTGCCGCACTGCCATTGCCGCGCCACCGCGCCGGCTCAGTCCTCTGCGGGGAAGGACAGCCGCACGCAGGTGCCGCGCTCGTCGGAATATTCGAACGATATACCATAGTCCGGGCCGTAGCGGTTTACGAGCCTCATGTGCGTGTTGAGGATTCCGATGGATTCCATATTGGATGTGTTGTAGCCATTGGTGGACACTTCGTCCAGGTATCCGCAGATTTCGGTTAGGCGCTCAGGCGACATGGGGACGCCGCTGTTGAATATTGTGATAGACAGCATCCCCCCGTCCACGGCCGCCCGCACACCGACCTCCAGCGTCTGCCCCGCGATAATGCCGCCATGCACGATGCAGTTCTCAACGATAGGTTGCAAGATAAAGCGCAGTACAGTGCAGTCCCTGGCCTCGGGGGAGGCCTCGATGGTGTACGACAGGCCGTTTTTGAAGCGTATTTGCTCAATTTTCAGATATGTGTCGACCTGGATGATTTCCTCTGCCAATGTAGCGTAGCCGGAGCTGCTGATGTTGTAGCGCATCAGGCTGCCCAGCGAAGTGGCTATGACCGATATTTCGGGGACGCCGTGGACCTCGCCGATAGCTTCCATGGTCTGCAGTGTGTTGTATAAAAAATGCGGGTTGATTTGATAGCGCAGCATAGCCATTTGGGAATTGTTGAGCATTACCTTTTCGCGGATAATGTTTTCGGTCAGCGCGTTAATTTCCGAGATCATGCGGTTGAAGCCGCCGAACAGGGTGTCAAGGTCGCTCGAATGGGTCCCCCTGCGCAGCGAAATTGCTGTAAGGTTGTCAAGGTCCACCTGCCCCATGGCGTCCACGAGCATATTGATGGGCGTCATGACATACGAAAACATGAATACGGCGACGACGATGGAGCCCCCCAGCACCACCAGCACGAGGGGCAGCAAAAAACCGAGCACCATGTTCACCGCCATAGCTATGTGCTGGTCCTGCATGGACAGGCGCAGCACCCAGCCCGTCAAAGCGGATGTATGGTAAAAATATTGATGCGCCTTTTTCTCGCCGGAGGGGGGCATCCCGATTTCATCCATATCCATGCTGAGCGCCACGACCCCGTCAGCGTCGATGAGCACTGCCTCTATCGGCAGATGGGCGGGCAGGCTTTCGTTGAACATGTTCTGAAAAATGTTCCTGTCAAAGAGGATCAGCGCATATGCGACGACCTGATCGTTTGACAGCGTCCTCAGCTCGCGGGCCAGCAGGTAGAGCGGCCGCCTGCCCAGAAACGTAAAATTTGTCCTGTAGGACGGCAGCAGCAAAAAGTCCCCGTTCGCAAGGGTGCCGAGGTTGTCCTCGATGTAGCTGTCCATAAATATGTTGTCGTTGCCGGAGGCATATATGGCGCTGTCGCGGTATACCAGGTCCCCATTGCTGTTGGCGATGATAATGCGCGAAAAATCCCTGAGCGAGGTAAAGCTCCATATGGTGTACTGCAACTGCTCGTAGTCGCGGATCGCGCTCGCTGAAGCGGCGGAGCCGGCCGACGCGGCCGACGCGCTGCGCAACAGTATCTCCTGCACATTCGCGTTGCCCAGAAGGACCTTGGCGGTGCGGTCCATTTCCAGCACATAATTGTCAATATTGTTGCTCAAAATGTTGCCGTACATTTCCAAAAACGCTTCATTGTTCTTTTTTATTATCCCCGACGTGTTCAGGTAGAAAAAAAAGCTCAATGTGATGGTGGCCAGCACAGTGACAATGATGAAAATCATATTGATTTTAAACATCAAGCGTTTTGGCGATATCAGGCTCAAGAGCAGGCTTTTTACCATGGCGCCACCGGTTAGCCTTTTTTCTTGCCCAGTTGCTGCATGTCTATGTTCTGCGGGGTCAGATCGAGCGGCGCGAAATGGAACGGGCGCGCCTGGACGCTCAGGCCGCCGTCGATGGCTATGACTTGGCCGGTGATATATGAGGATGCGTCCGAGGCGAGGAACTGCACAAGGTTGGCGACGTCCTTGGGCGTCCCTTGGCGGGGGATCGGGGTGACAAAGTCCCGAGGGTCTTTTTTTGTCGCGGTCCCCGGCTCCATGGGCTTTACATAAAAGCCCAGAATGGACGCAGGGCTGATGGCGTTGACCCTTATCTCCCAAGGCGCCAGCTCCAGCGCGAGGGCGCGCGTAAAGGCTTCCGTGCCGCCCTTTGCGGTGTCATAGGCCAGCATGTTGCGGTGGGCCTGCTTGGCGCCGACGGACGAGAAGTTTACGATGCTGCCTTTTGCTCCGCGCTTGACCATTTCGATGGACGCGCGGTGGCTCATATAATATACCGAGTTCAGGTTCACGCGCATCATTTCGTTCCACCACTCGTCGTCGAACAGCAAGAACGGCTTGCGGTAGGCTATGGCGGCGTTGTTGACCACGACGTCGACGCCGCCCAGCGTTTCCATCATGTGGTCGTACATGGCCTCCACCGCCTCGCGGTCGCCCACGTCGGCCAGATAGGACTCGACCTTGCCCTTTGCGACGCCCTTTACATCCGCTGCCAGCGCCGCGAGCGTTTCCGCGTTGCGCGTGTTCAGCAGCACATTCGCGCCGCCTGCGGCCATCTGCATGGCGATCTCCCTGCCGATCCCCCTGGCGGCCCCGCTGATTATCACATTTTTGCCTGCTACGTCCATATATCCACCCCTCATCTATATTCTATGGTTCTGTTGTTCTATGGTTCTGTTGTTCTATTGCTCTATGGTTCTGTTGTTCTGTCCGCTCAACCGATTTTGGCGACTATCGCATTTTTCGCGTCCAGCGAAATTTTGAAACTGCCTTCGCCGATGCTGTCCATTAAGCCGCCGATCCAGAGGATTTGGGGCGCCAAGGTTTCCCCGGCCGCGCCGGGCAGCAGCGCCTCGCCGCACTGGGTTTGATCCGTGGGGTTCAAAAGCCATATATATTTACCGTATATGCCCTCGCTCAGCCGCGCTATCATATGGGGGTTGGTCAGGGCGACCTGTGGCGCTATCCCCATAAAATCGGCTGCCGCCTTGAAAAAGTCCCCCGTCGCTGCATCGCCCGTCTGTATATACGCGAGGGAGGGGGAGGTGCCCACAAGCAGGGCCTTGCCTTTGCCGAAGCTGTTTTGCAACGCTATGCAGCGGTTGCCGTCGCCGTCGATGCGGCGCGCCCCGTCGCCCCGGGTATAATATTGCATGTATTCGCCGCACAGGATGTCCAGGCCCAGGACTTTGGCGCGGACTTCATTTAATATGTCCGGGATGAACTGCACAACGTCCTCGCGGGCGCCGAACACCTGCGCCAGAGGCCCGCCCGGCTGGACTGTTCTGGCCTTGCCCCTGTCCCCGAAATAGCCCGGGCAGCCCTCGCTGACCAGGATGCCGCCGCCCTCCACCCAGCGCGCGATCGCTTCCGCCTGGGCGTCGGTCAGCATGATGGGGCAGGGCAGATAAAGCTTTTCAAATGCGCCTATGTCGTCGATATGCACCCAGTCGGCTTGCAGCCCGATGTCGAAAAATCCCTTATATGCCCCGTGCATGATGGGGAAATAATGGTCCTCCGAGCCGAATGCCGATAGTAGCTTTGTGGCTGTCTGGCTCTCCGGGACGACGACTATCCCCAGATCGCCCTTGACCGGCGCGGACTCCATCAGCCCTTTTTGCGCGGGGTCGTTCGCCCATTTTGCCACTCTGGACGCCATGCGGGATCGGGGCGTATCGCTGCCGTCCATCGCGTAGGGGCCGAAAGCCCCGAACAGCGGGCCGTCCAGCAGCGGCCTCCAGCGGGGGTACAGTATGCCGCGCGCCCCGCCGGCCATGGATGTCAGGTTCCACAGCCTCACGTCCTCCGCGTAGGTGACGCGGCCGTCCGCCAGGGGGCGGCCTGTAAGCTGCGGCTGGAGCCACAGCGGCCCGCCCTGGGCCTCCGCGTGCCAAAACGCCTTCCCGCGCGCGCCTGCGCGGGTCAAGTCCGCGGCGCACAGTGCCTTGTACGGGGCGCTGCCCTTACGCGTCGGGACGAAAGTGTAGCCGTACAGTTGGCAGCGCTCGCCCGCCATCCAGTCGTCAGAGCCGCCCATGGCCATGTTGTCGAGGCTCTGGGCGGTCCCGTGCGCGGATATCAGCGTGTCGGGGTCCATTTCGCTGATACAGCCTGCCTTGAATTCCATGTGGTCGTATGCGTTGATTTTACGGAACATAAGCCAGTCGTGGCACTCGGGGAACATTTCGAGGCGCGGCGGCGGCTGGACTTGGCTCCAATCGGTGAAACTGTAGCGGTACCATGCCTTGCCGAGGTTTTCGAGCGTTTCGTATTTGCCGCGCAGCCAGCCCCGAAAAGCGTCTTTCGTCGCCTCATGGTAGCAAAACTGGTGACGGTAGTTGCATTCGTTCCATATGTCGTAGCCGAGCAGGCCCGGGTGCCCTTTGTAGTGCGCTGCCAGCGCATTCAAAAAGCCCCTGGCCAGCGCGCGCGCCTCGGGGTGGTTGAGGCACAGTTCGTTGTGGAACCCGCCCGTCGCGCTGCTGACACCCATGAGGCTTTCGGGCGCCCCGCCGCCGGCGGCCACGTTCATAAGCTCCGGATGCGCGGCATACATCCATTCGGGCAGCGACGATGTCAATTCGGCAATGATAGTCTTGATGCCGAAGCGCGCTGCCAGGTCGAGCTGCGCGTCATAGTCGTCCCAGTCATAGACGCCCGGGGCGACTTCGATTGCGCCCCACATGAACCAGTGGCGGAATATGTTCATCCCGTCATCCGCCGCTTTTTGGTAGTCGCGCTCCCAATCCTCCTTTGGAGGGTTGGATTTCCGAAAATATACTGCGCCGTAGGGGAACTGCATCGGTATTTTTGGATTCATTGGATAATTCCTTTGTGTGATTATTTTGGGTTGCGGCGAATGCGCTGAACGGTTGCGAATTGTTCCATGCGGGGTAGAGAAGTGCGTGCATGGTATGTGTGCGTGCATGCGTGCATGTGTTTGTGCGCATGGGTCTTTGTAGTCAAACATATTGTATCACCATTGCCTGCCCTATATAAATGGATGCATTTTGCATTTTGAATGAAAGTATTAAGATACTTAACAAAAGAGGACCGCTCCCCGATAAAAAAGGTGGACATTTTTTGAGTCTTCGCGCATTGGGCATAAAAACATAAAATATTATGCATTGTTATATCATGGGGCAGATGCTAGAATCATCGGCATCATAAGCATTGGGGAGGTGCGCCTATGGGAGTCAAACAGGTAAAGCTCGAGAAACTGGGCATCGAGGTCTCCAGGCTGGGCTTCGGGTGCATGCGCCTGCCGCGCCTGGACAATGGAAAAGGCAAAATTGACCGCGAGAAAGCTGCGCGCATGTTAGATATGGCCTATGCGGCAGGCGTCAATTATTTTGACACCGCCTATATTTATCACGGCGGCGAGTCGCAGATTTTTTTGGGCGAGCATATGAAAAAATACCCGCGCGAAAGCTTCCACCTCGCGACCAAGCTTCCGATCTGGCAGTGCGAAACACTCGAAGACGCGATAGGCAAATATCAAGAGCAGGTCCGCGACTGCAATCTGGGGTATTTTGATTTTTATTTGCTCCACTCCATGGATCAGGAACGCCTCAGCCTCATACGGCGCATCGGCATATACGACTATCTGGTGGCCGAGAAGAAGGCGGGGAGGATTAAGTACCTGGGCTTTTCCCACCACGGCAACTACGAGTCGTTCAAAGAGCTTTTGACTTGCTTCGAATGGGACTTTGCTCAGATACAGATTAACTATGCTGACGATGTGATGGGGAGCATGCGAAAATACTACGACTTGACATGCGAGCTTGGTATACCGTGCTTTGTCATGGAGCCGGTGAGGGGCGGCGGGCTTTCCGTGCTTCCGCCGGAAGCTGCGCAGATCATCGGCGAATTCGAGCAGTCTGGCGGCGCTAAGATCTCGCAGGCGGGGTGGGCTTTGCGCTGGTGCATGGACAAAGACAACCTTAAAGTCATCCTCTCCGGCATGACGCAGCCCGAGCAGGTCGAGGACAACATCCGCACGTTCAGCGATTTCCCCGACAAACTCACGGAAAGCGAAAGCGCTATGATAAACCGCCTGCGCGACGTGTTCCTCGCCAACATAAAAATCCCGTGCACATGCTGCTATTATTGCATGGACTGCCCGGTCGGCGTCGAGATACCGCAGGTGTTCCGCACATACAACCAGTACAAGGTGTTCGGCAACCCCTACAGGGCGCTGGAAGAATATGGATGCCTGTTGAGCGAAAAGTCCGACGGCGGCCAATGCGTGGCGTGCGGACAATGCATGGAGCACTGCCCGCAGTCGATAAACATCCCGGAAGGCCTCAAAGAGGCCCACGCCGTGATGTCCACCATCGTTAGGCCTGCACAATGGAAATTCCCCGGCGCGGTATAGACAAATAGAATATAAAAATGGATCAGGGGATGGTGCTCTTGTGTATTAATTCATAGCACAAGAACACCATCCCCTTGTTCCATGCAAGTTGACAATCCAGAAGCTTTATAAAAACTCGTTGCAATCCGCTAGGCCATCTTCAAAGGGCAAAATAAACAGATTTCATTTTTATTATTATAGTAGTTTTCACGACGGAGCCGCCACCAGCATGGCACGAAAGTCTATTGTCGTGAGCACTATCGCGGCGTAATGCGACGCGCGGGCGCAGCGTGCCCGTGAGATGCGCGAATTCAATGTTCGCACCGGGAAATCGCATTTTTTGTGCCGACGACTATCATAATTGTACTTAGACATCTATATATGTTGAAATAAGTTATATTTGATTATTATCTATTAACGCCGACAGAGATATAGATTCTAATGGGCCTTATTTATAATCCAATTTTTCAATACGGCGATTTTCAGCCTAGCGCTCGCTACTGTTTTAAAACCGTTCTAAATGGGTTAAGCTGTGATAAAAACATTGACAAGACGCAGCTGATTTTATACTATTCACCAATATCGCAGTGGGGCAGGTACGCATGTGGCACTCCTTCGCAAAATTAGCGTTATCCCAAGCATCTGTGAAGACGAAAATCTCAACATAAAATTGCCAGGTTACATGAAATTTGTTTCCACAAATAGAAGTCTATGCCGAAATATTAAATTTTTATTTTAGAAGGTGATATTGTTGACGGAAAAAGAAAAAATTATATTATCAAAGTTTATGAGCCTTGTTCTGCGGCATGAGCCTGAAAGAATCGGGATTGTGTTAGATGATAATGGCTGGGCTGATACAAACGAATTGATTGAAAGAATGAACCACGCCGGGCATCGTATTACATTGGCGCAATTAAAAGAAATTGTAGAAACGAATGATAAAAAACGTTTTAAGTTTAGTGGCGATTTTTCAAAAATCCGCGCCAGCCAAGGGCACAGCATCTCTGTAGACGTGGAATTAAAAGAAGCCCTACCACCTATTTTCTTATACCACGGCACTGCGACCAGATTTGTTGATTCAATAAAAAGCGAAGGCTTGATAGCAAAAAGCAGGTTATACGTTTATTTATCTACAGACAGAGAGACTGCCGTTAAAGTAGGCGAACGGCATGGACGCCCTGCTGTACTGACTGTGGATGCGGGCAGAATGTACAACAGTGGATTTAAGTTCTATTTATCGGATAATAATGTTTGGTTGACAGCATCCGTACCTATTGAATATATTTTAGAATATGGGTTGTAAAAACGACGTGCCGCTTTTGCTTTTTATAGCGCTTGTAGGCATTAAAGCCTGCGATGTAATTTATCATATCATGACATATTAAATCGGTGCGTTATACAAAAAATGTCAAAATTTCAAAGAAATTATCTCAGACGGCTATGTATATGTAGGTAAAACACAATACATATATAAACTTATCAACGAGGCAAAATATTGTTTTCTATCTCGTCACAGGCGCTTTGGCAAATCGCTCCTGTTAGACACCATTGGCGAGGTATTCGGCGGCGATAGGGGGCTTGTAAAAAAGTCTGTGGATATATGACTCTGACTATGATTTTATTAAGCACCCTATTATCAGATTGGATATAAGCAATATAAAATATTCGTCTATCGGTAGGGGAAGGGAGGGCAAGATATGGATAATAAATTTTATGGCTTATGGTACAAGCAGCCGCCATGCGAATGGGTGGACGCGCTGCCTATAGGCAATGGCCGTTTTGGTGGTATGGTCTATGGCGGCGTCCGGCAAGAGACGATTTCCCTGAACGAGGAGACTGTTTGGGACGGCGCCCAAGTTGATCGGAATAATCCAGATGCTTTGCAAAAACTCGGTGAAATCCGCGAGGCCATTTTCAATGGGCAATATGCGAAAGCCGAGCAAATCGGCGGGGGCATGCTTGGCGTTCCTAAGACTCTTGACAGTTATCAGCCGCTGTGCAGCTTTGACGCCAGCTTTTCAAATGCAGGCGACGCGTGCGATTACAAGCGCGGGCTGGACATCGAAAAAGCAGTGCATTTTGTCGAGTATCGGCTGGAAAGCGGACCTTTGTACCGCAGGGAGGCGTTTGCCAGCAGCCCCGACAATATGATTGTTATGCGTTGGCATACGGACGATAAAAATGGCATGCAGGTTAATATTACATTAAGTCGCCAATCGCAAGTGGAAGTCAGCGCTGCCGGCTGGGAGCTGCTACTGACCGGCCGGTGCAGGGAGGGCGGGGTAGGCTTTGCGGCGCTGCTTAGCGCGTCTGTGGACAAAGGCGAAATCCATAGCGGGGATAGCATGCTCACAATAAGCGGCGCGGCGACGATTGAGCTGCGGATAGCCGGATTCACGGATTTTCGGGGCGGTGACGCGGAAAAAATGTGCCGGGAGGTTTTAGCTGCGGCGAGCGGTATGAACTACGATCAGTTGCGCCAAAGGCACATTGACGACTACCGGAGTCTATACGCGCGCCAGAGATTTTCTTTGGGCGGGGATCCGCGTTCGCTACCGACGGACGAACTGATCAAAGCGTACAAAGCCGGGAACCGGGACATGGGCGCTGCCCTGTATGAGCTGTGGTACAACTATCTGAGGTACCAGTTGATTTGTTCGAGCCGACCTGGCACAATGCCTTCCACCTTGCAGGGCATCTGGAACGACAAAATGAAGGCGCCGTGGAACAGCGACTTCCACCCCAACGTAAACATGCAGATCAACTACTGGCCTTCAGAGGGCTACGGGCTGCCCGAATGCGTGGCGCCACTCATAAACTGGCTTTGTGCGATTGTGCCGGACGGCGAAAAAACGGCAAAGACGCACTATGGCGCGCGGGGGTGGGTGCTGCACCACATATCTGACATATTCAACTGCACGACGCCCATGGACGGGCCGTGGGGCATATGGCCGTTTGGCGGCGCGTGGCTGTGCCGCCACCTCTACGAGCGCTACCTCTACGGTGGCGACGCCGCGTACCTAAAGGACGTGGCTCTGCCGGTAATAGAGGGCGCCGCACTGTTTATGCTGGATTTCCTCATAGAATGCCCCAAAGGCATAGACGGCGAAGGGTACTTGGTCACCTGTCCGTCGCATTCACCGGAAAACCGCTTTATTACGGCGGACGGGCAGGTTTCTTGGCTGACTTATGCGGCGGCCATGGATATGGAAATCATCTACGATCTGTTTACCATTTACATAGACTGCCTGGACATTTCCGGGGAGGAAGGCGCCTATAGGGCAGAAGTCGAAGCGGCCAGGGGGCGCCTTGCGCCGCTGAAAGTCAGCAGCAAAACCGGCTGCCTCATGGAGTGGATATCGGATTACGATGAGCAAGACCCCGGCCATCGGCATGTCTCGCATTTGTACGCGCTGTACCCCGGTACGCAGATTACCGAGCATGACAAAGAGTTAATGCGCGCCAGCGATAATGCTCTGGAGCGCCGTTTTTCCAATAATTATAAAGCGCAGGGATGGAGCTGCGGCTGGGTCGCCTCGCTTTTTGCGCGGCTGCGGAAGGGCGACAGGTCATTGGACATGCTGGACAAAATAGCCTGTGATTTGACGTTTGACAATCTGTTCGTAAACGCCCACGGCAATCCACAGGTTGGGGACGCGCAGGGCGTAGCGGCGTGCATCCAGGAAATGCTTGTCCAAAGCCATGACGGCGTCATTGATTTGTTGCCGGCGCTGCCAAGCGAATGGGAGAACGGGGCTATGGAAGGGCTGCGGGTGCGCGGTGGGCATGTGGTCGATCTGCATTGGGCTGGCGGGCAGTTAGTCAAGGCGCGCCTGAAGCCGACTGCCAGCGGTGAAATTGCGGTAAGGGCTCCGCTTGGGCTTGGGAAGGTATTGGGGCCCAGTGGGGCACAAATGGCGGTAGGGCAGGACCCGGCAGGCTGCATTTCATTTTCGGTGGAAGCAGGGGCTACATATACGCTGCTATAGTAGCCAACAGCCCATGAACCATGAGATTGCGGCTCGGGGGCCGGGATTTCGGCTAATTTATTATTTTAATCTTAACGAACTTGTTTTTGCCTCGGCTCAGAACGGCGTCGCTGTCTATTTTTGCGTCCAAATCGGCGACCGTTTCGCCGTTTATTTTTATGCCCCCGCCCGCGATGAGCCTGCGCGCGTCAGAGTTGGACGCAGCGAGCCCAGCCCGCCGCAGCAGCTCGACGACGGACGCCCTGCCGGAGATCGTCAGCGTCTCCATATTTTCGTTGTCGGGCGCCTGCCCCGAGGCAATGTCCCGATACCTTTGTTCGGCCCGCTCTATGGCGCCCTCGCCGTGGTACATCGTCACGATTTCCCTCGCATAGGCAAAATGCGCTTCCCGGATGTCCTGCGCTAAAAGGCCGTTGTATACCTCTTCGGGCATGTCCGTCGTCAGGCGAAAATAGTCCCGCAGGGCGCTGTCCGGCACCTTCATGCACTTCTCAAACATGGCCTCCGGCGGCTCATCGATCCCGATGTAGTTGTCGAGCGACTTGCTCATCTTCTCGACGCCGTCAAGCCCGGGCAGCAGCGGAAAGGTTATGACCTCCTGCGGCTCTTGCCCGTAGTCCTTCTGCAGCTCACGCCCGACCAAGAGGTTGAATGTCTGGTCCGTGCCGCCGACCTCAATGTCTGCCTCCAAAGCAACCGAGTCGTAGCCCTGCATCAGCGGATAGAACAATTCATGCAGGCCTATGGGCTGGCTGGCCGAGAAGCGGTTTTTGAAATCGTCGCGCTCCATGATACGGGCGAGTGTGTATTTTCCAGCCAGTTTAAGGACGTCGGCAAAGTCCATTTTGCCGAGCCACTCCGAGTTGTATGTTATTTGCGTTTTAGCCGGGTCCAGGATTTTTGACACCTGCTCAAAATAGCTCTGCCCGTTCGCGCGGGTTTCTTCATATGTCATCGGAGGGCGAGCCTTGCTGCGCCCGGACGGGTCGCCGACCATACCGGTAAAGTCGCCGATGACGAAGATTATCTCGTGCCCGGCGTCCTGCATCTTGCGGAGCATCCGCAGCGGGACGGAGTGCCCCAAATGCAGGTCCGGCCGCGACGGGTCGGCCCCGAGCTTGATCTTCAGCGGTTTCCCTGCGGCAAAACGCTTTTTTAGGCCCTCCTCGGAAAAAATGTCTACCGCCACCCGCCTGACTGTTTCGAACAGCGCATTGTCTTCGAAAGCTCCTGCTATATCCATTGCCATAATATGTCATCCTCTATCCGCATTAATATAGCTATCGATTATATAACAATCGATTGGCGCATAATTTCTATACATATACATATGAATTCCATTGCTATGTGAATTGTAACATCTTTTTCATATTTGGCAAGCTTAATTTGTTAGATTTGATTGACACATAATAATTTATGTACTAAAATGTTTTATAGATATCGCAATAATTAAGCAATACTCCGAATTGCGCTGACCATAAAATCGGGCGCTCGCCCGGCGAGAAGGGGGTATATTGATGACTTTGAAAGAGAAGTACAGGGGCTATTTCGACATCGGCGCCGCCGTCAACACCGGTACGATTGTATCGCACAACGAGTTGATAACGCGGGAGTTCTCCAGTATAACATGTGAAAATGAAATGAAATACAACCGCGTTACATCAGACGGCAAAACATACAACTTTGCGGACGCCGACGCGATTGCGGAGTATGCTAAGAAAAATGGCCTAAAGGTCCGCATGCACACGCTCCTGTGGCACAACCAGGTGCCGGACGCAATCTTTGAGGGCGCGGACAAGGACGCCCTGCTCGCCACGCTCAAGGCGCACACGCAGAAAATCGGGGAACGCTACGGCAAACTCATATATGTCGCGGACGTGGCAAACGAGGTGGTCGAAGACAAAGAGGACTATTTATACCGCCGGAGCAAATGGTACGACATTCTGGGCGACACGCTGTTAGACGAAGCGTTTGCGTATGCGGCGCAATACATGCCCGGCGTCAAGCTGTGCTATAACGACTACAATGAGATGGATCCGGTAAAGAGCAAAAAAATCTACGAACTGGTCAAGGGGCTCCTGGAGCGCGGCGCGCCTGTCCACACGCTTGGCCTCCAGGCCCACTGGAGCATCAGCACATCGCTGGACGACATCAAGCGCGCTTTGGAACTATATTCAAAGCTGGGCGTGTCGTTGCAAGTGACGGAGATGGACATATCCGTGTACCCGACGCGCGAAGAACCAGCCGTCGAAAAGCCGAGCGCCGATATGATCAAAAAGCAAGTGCAGCTTTACCGCGACGCGTTCGCGCTCTTCCGCGAATACAAGGACATCATGGACAGCGTCACGACATGGGGCGTCGCCGACGACATGACGTGGCTCTCCCGGATGCGCGGGGTGGTCAGGAAGAACTGGCCGCTGCTCTTTGACGACGACCACCAGCCAAAAGAAGCGTACCATGCGATCATGGATTTTTAGGGGGGCCGACCAATGAGCCAAAGCGTTATCCCGCTTAAAAAGCCGAAAATGAACCCCAGGCGCAAACAGGGCTACATCATGTTCCTCATGATAGTGCCTTTCCTGGCGTTGGTGTTCATGTTTGCGTACCTGCCGCTGCACGGCTGGATGTACGCCCTATATGACTACAGGCCCCCGTTCAAGCTGTTCGACTGCGAATTTGTCGGCTTGCGGTGGTTCACCGAACTGTTCTCCAACGCTTCGAAACGGGCGCTCCTGCTCGAAGTGCTTCTGAACACATTTGCCATGAGCGGCCTGAGCATCGCGTTCTCGTGGCTGCCGATGGCGTTCGCCATATTGCTGATGGAGATCGGCAACCGGGTGTTCAAGCGCGTCACGCAGACGCTGACGACATTGCCCCACTTCATCAGTTGGGTCCTCGTGTACTCTATGGCGTTCTTTATATTCAACAGCAACGGCCTTATCAACACCCTGTCCATCGACAAGCTGGGGCTGTACGAAACGCCCAAGCTGTTCTTGCAAGTGAGCGGCAAGGGCGTATGGCTGATGATGTGGCTGTGGGGGCGGTGGAAGGAGCTGGGCTGGTCGGCCATCATGTATATAGCCGCCATCGCGTCCATCGACCAGGAACTGTACGAAGCCGCCTACGTCGACGGCGCCGGGCGCTTCCGGACGATTTGGCACATCACGATTCCGGGGCTTTTGCCCACATACTTCGTGCTGTTGCTGCTCAATATCGCCAACTTCCTCAACAACGGGGTCGAGCAGTTCTACGTGTTCCAAAACGCGTTCAACAAAGCCAATATCCAGGTGCTCGATCTATATGTGTACAACCTTGGCCTCGGTTCCGGCAGTTATTCGCTCGCGACGGCCATCAGCATCATGAAGAGCGTGGTCAGCATAACACTGCTCTTTACGGTCAACACGATGTCCAAGCTGTTGCGCGGCGGGGATTCTATCATATAGCGGGGGCCATCCGGCTAGCGGGGGTTACCCAGCGAAATGGGGGGTCATCCGGCTAGCGGGGGCCATCCGGCTAACTGGGCTTACCCAGCGAATTGAGGGCCATCCGGCTAACTGGGCTTACCCAGCGAAATGATATGGACCGCGCTATCATGATTTGGAAAAGGAGGTTAGGTTGATATGGCTGTTGTATCCCATGTAGGTAAGCAAAAGACTTCGTTGGACTATTTGTTCAACATTCTTGTATATTCGTTTTTTGCGCTGTTTACGATTATATGCGTGTTTCCGTTCTATTATCTCATCATCAACAGTATCAGCGCGAACGATATAAGCGCGACCGGCGACGTGATGTTTTTGCCGATTGGCATCCACTTTAAGAACTATACCGACGTTATAAGAATCCCCGGGCTGTCGGACGCCACCCTCATATCCGTCGGGCGGACGGTGCTGGGCACGCTCGGCACGCTGCTGGGGTCCTCGTTCCTCGGTTTTATGTTTACGCAGCAGAAGCTGTGGATGCGCAAGTTCTGGTACCGGTTCACGGTGGCGACCATGTACTTCAACGCCGGTTTGATTCCATGGTACCTCAATATGAAAAACTTGGGGCTGACGAACAACTTCCTGGCTTATGTGCTGCCGGCCATTGTGTCGCCGTTCAATTTGATACTTATCAAGACATATATCGAAAACACGCCGATAGAGCTGCAGGAGGCGGCGGAGATCGACGGAGCCGGCATATTGCGCACATATGCGCAAATCATCATCCCGCTCAGTACGCCCATCCTTGGGACGGTCGCGATATTTTCCGCCGTCGGGCAGTGGAATTCTTTTCAGGACACTTTGATATTGATGACCGAGCAGAGGCTTTATTCGCTGCAGTACACATTGTGGAGATATTTGCAAGAGGCGCGCTCCCTGGCCGCGATGATACAGTCGTCCAGCGGCGAGATAAGCGACGCCCTCATTACCGCCGCGACGAAGCAGACGCCGAGGTCCGTGCAGATGACCGTGTCGGTGGTGGTCGTTTTGCCAATTTTATGCGTGTACCCGATATTCCAGCGGTTCTTCGTCAAGGGCATAATGATTGGGGCGGTCAAGGGCTGATGGGAAGATCGAATGATAAGCGGATTATTCATATTTTAACATAATTTCTATTAAAAACCAGGAGGGTATCAGAACATGAGAAAGAAACGTTATTTATCGGTTATTGCTGCGGTGCTGTTTTTCGCGCTAATGCTGGGCGCCTGTGGCTCAGGTGGCCAGCAAGCCACGACGACTGCGGCGGCAGCGACGACTGCGGCTGCGGCGGCAACGACGACAGCGGCGGCGGCAACAACGACGGCTGCGGCCGCCACGACGGAAGCGGCGGACGAAGAAAGGGAGTTCTACCAGATTGAGCAGTTCAACACATACGCGAACTACATGGGCATCCAGTCCGGCTGGTGGGGCCAAATGGTGAAGGAAAAGTTCAACCTGGAAATCAACATTATCGCGCCAAACGTCGCGGGCACAGGCGACACGCTCTACCAGACGCGCACGGCTGCGGGCAACCTGGGCGACTCCATCGTCACCGGTAAGAGCAGGATCATCGACTGCCAGGAGGCGGGCCTCGTGTTGGAGCTCTCGCCGTTGATCGCCCAGTCCCCGAACATACAGAAGATGAGCCTTGCGTATGAGGCATATGCGAAAATGTTCCCGGACGGCGGCGTCTACGGCATACCGGGCCGCGTCTCGTCGCAGTCGGCGACCACCCCTGCGGGGCGCGGGTCGAACCCAGAGGTCGCGCCCTATATCCGCTACGACTGGTACCTGAACATCGGCGAGCCGGAGATCGACGGCTGGGACGGGCTGCTCGATGTGCTCGACCAGATGATTAAGGCGCACCCCGTGAGCGAAACAGGCGTCAAGACATATGCCATTTCGTCGTTCCCCGACTGGGACGGCAACTCCGTCAGGGCCGCGCACGAGATGCTGTATATGAATGGCTATAACAGCGGGAGCGGCTACATATGGATGAACGCCACGGACAAATCGACTGAGATTATCACCGATCCCGAAGGCATCTATTACCAGAACCTGAAATGGCTCAACAAAGCGTTCAATATGGGCATCTTGGATCCGGACTCCGCTACGCAGAACTGGGACAACATCGCAGCCAAATTCAACACCGACCATAGTATCGCGTTTGCATGGTGGTCGTTCCTCGCCAGTTCGGTATTTGCGCGCATCGATTTAAGCGTCAGGGCGCCATACGCCCCCGTGCCGGTCAAGGGCATGGTTCTCAACAGCCCGGCATATAACCCATTTGGTATGGAGGGCAACGCGTTTGCCATCGGCAGCGGCGCCAAGTACCCCGAGCGCATCATGGAGTGGTACGACTGGATGGCGTCCCCGGAGGGCATCCTGGCGGTAAACGGTCATGTTGAAGGCGTTACATATGACATGATCGACGGCAAGCCGCACCTGACGGCATTCGCCCTCGACAGCAACCCGGACAAACAGGCGCCCGAGGACATGGGCGGCGGAACATGGAGCGACGGCTCATGCAAGCTCAACTACCCGCTAACGCACCAGGACGACCCCAATGAGCTGCTCAACGGCGCCGCCCCGAACTCCAGCCTCTGGGAGTCCACGATTGCGAACAACGCAAATGAGTTCAACCAGAAATGGGAACAAGCCTACGGGACAAACAACCCCATGAAATATTTCATGGACAACGGCTATATGATTGTAACCCCCGCAACGGACTACACGTCACCAAGCGAACCGTCGGAAATCCAGACGATCCGCGCGCAAATAAAGGAGATTGTGCAGCCCGCCGGGTGGCAGATGATCTACGCCACGAGCGACAGTGAGTTCCAGAGGATTTGGGATGAGGCCCTGGCTAAGCTGCCCGACTTCGGCATCGATCAGCTCCACGAATGGGACCAGCAGATCGTAGACGAAAAGTTCGAGTCCATCGAGCGTGTGCTCGCAGGCAACTAACGTAAGCTGCTACCGCAAGCTACTACCGTTACTGCCGTAACTGCTGTAACTGCCGTAACTGGTGTAATTACTGTAACTGCCATTACTGCTGTAATTGCTGTAACTGCCGTAACTGTTGTAACTGCCGTAATGCCGTAACTGCCGTAACTGCCGTAACTGCCGTTACTACCGTTACTGCCTATGACTGTTTTTAGTTCTGTATATAAAATATAATATTAATATCAACTCGGGGGAGGCAGGATTTACAAAAGTGTGAACCAGCCCCCCCTTTTAATTTTTTATTGATGGAAATAAAACAAAAATACATCATTTCAATCATTATGAAATTGTATAAAACCGGTGTTCTATACGGCTAGCGGTTGTAACGTACGAGATATAGGCATATATTATAATATGCACTACAATATGTAGGGGCGAACAGTGTTCGCCCGCGATCACTTATACATTTTTTATAACTATATATGAAAATATGAGAGGAGCGTTGGCATGCATATTTTTTCCACACTGTTTACCGCGCAAACAGTGGACAAGGATTTTAGGTCTAAAGAGGGGCTTTTGGAAGCGGCGAGGTGGTGCAAGGAAGCGGGCATCACGAAGGTGTATGTCGAGTCATTCCGCCGGGTCTTCATTGAACAGGATGTACTGGAGGCCGCACGCGACTTTTTCCAAGACGAGGGGTTCGAGGTGGACGGCTGCGTCACCACCGTGGGATTTCCGAAAAATGCGATAGGCCACCGCTCGGAAGTGCCCTGCCTGTCCCATGAAGCCAACTGGGACTATATGGAGCAGATTTTCAGGCGCACAGCGGCAGTGTTCGACACGATCATGATCGACGATTTCCTGTTTACCACATGCGACTGCGACGAGTGCAAGCAAGCCGCCGCAGGCAGGAGCATCGAGCATTACCACAGCGACGCGATGCACGAGATGAGCGTCGAGCGCATTTTAAGGCCGTCGTACGAAGTCAACCCGAATTGCAAGGTCATCATAAAATACCCGAACTGGTATGACGCATATTATTCACGGGGGTACGACACCGTCCGGCAAACGGAGGTGTTCGATCAGACATGGATCGGCAACGAAACACGCGAGCCCGACAGCGAGCGGTGGGGGCGCTACCCGCAGACGATGGCGTTTTACATCCAGGACTGGGGCATGAAACTGGATTACAAAAAGTGCATGGGCGGCTGGTACGACGCGTACACCACTCTCCCGCCGACATATCTGGAGCAGGCGCGCAACACAATCTTGGGAGGGGCGCGGGAGTCCATGCTGTTTTGCTACCGGCTGCTGCACGAAGAGGAGCAGGGCATGAACGACATAGCCGCGCTGCGCCCGGAAATGAAGGGCCTGCACGAGCTTGCGTATTTGATATCCGGCAAGACGCCGGTGGGCGTGTCCGTGCCGAAAAAGCCAAATGACGACACCCAAGTCGATCGCTACATCAACGGCATATATGGCATGCTGGGCATTCCCGCCGTCGCGGACGTCGAATTGGACTTTAACGCCAAGGCAGCGATATTAGGCGTCCAGGCGAAGGCATATCCCGACGTGCGAACATATGCGAGGGTTATGGCTGATGCGGGCGCGTCTGTGGCGTTCACGCAAAGTTTCCTTGACTATTCTGGCTTTAAAGCGCCCCCGGGAGCGGTCGTGTTCAAGCCGGGCGACGACATATGGAACCTGTGCTCTCTTGAACAGAGGGCATTGGATGCGCTCAGGAACAAGCTGCTGACGCCGTACGGGTTGGCGTTTTGGGCGCCGGCGCGCGTTGCATTGAACTTGTTTGACGATGATATGGAAGTCATTCAAAACTTTAATGACGAGCCTGTGGACGTCACATTAGCGATTTTCGATCCCCTTGATATGGAGGATCGGTGCGCATGCGGGCGCTGCGCGGGCAACCGCAACGGCAAGGCGCGGAAGATTGCGCTGACGCTGTCTGACGACAAAACAGTCGATATGGCGCGCGAAGGAAGGACATACAAGCTGACAATCCCAGCGCGCACATTAGTGGTGCTGTATTAATGCTCGCCGACAAGCGATATAAATTCCAATAGCAATTTGTGGGCGTTATTGTACACAAAGGGCATAAATTCTTTGCAGGCGTATGAATACCAAATAAAATGGCAGATCAATGCCAATATGCCAAGGTCGCCGTATTTTTTTACGGCGTCATACCCTGCCAATCGATATGCCAATGCGTTTTCCAAAACAACGGGCGCAAACATAGGGCGCTGCCAATCCAATATATAGCGGGGCATGCCATTTTCAATCAAGATATTGGTATTGCCCAGGTCGCCATGCACATTCCCTATTTGCTGGTTGTCGTAGCACTTATGGGCCCTTTTTGAAACCCAGTTTTGCAATATGGCGATATTGCGTTCTTCGCCCTTGCCTTCAAATATTGTGCATACAAGGTTAATGATTTGCGCAAGCTTCTCTACGGACGACAAGTCAAAAAAGACGGGCATATCGGGGATATCCTGTATTAAACGGCTTATATATGAAATAGTTTTTTCAAATTCGGTTTCGCTTGCTTCGCCAAGCGTCGGATGGTCAAGATAAGGCAACACCATTATGTCGCAATTTTCATACGTCCCGGAATAAATGGGGGATGCGATAAACGGCATTTTTACTTTTGAATAAAACTCTTTTTCCACGCTAGATGCCGAGCGCTGCGATTTATATACGTACCGGGCATTGCTTTGCAACGTGATTTTTTCAACGTACGAAAGGGGCCAATGATGAAGCTTCTCGCGTGAAAGAATTTTGCCACCCAACAGCCCCTCCACCCACGCGTCGTCATGTAACCATATATCCAAAAATTCATTCTTCATGATTTTATGTTTAATGTCTCCTGTACTGAACCTATGTTTTTAAACGTATTTATTGTTATATTATGGTATTTTATGCTAAAATCAGATTAAAGATCAAGATTAGTTTTTTATGGAGGAGTTTAATGAAAAAGAAAACAATATCATTCGCTCTTGTACTTATAATGGCGATAGGGGCTTTAAGCGTTCCCGCTATCGCGGCATCAGCTACACCAACAGCTATGCCAACAGCGTCTACTGTGCTTGTTGATGGTAATAACGTCGCTTTTGACGCATACAACATCGCGGACAATAACTATTTCAAACTGCGGGATTTAGCCTATACGCTATCAGGCACAACGAAACAGTTTGAGGTGGGCTGGGACGAAGAGAACAACGCTATATCGCTGACAAGCGGGCAACCTTATACTGTCGTCGGCGGTGAAATGGTCGGCAAAAACGGCGTATCGAAAGAAGCGACACCAACGGATTCTAAAATCTTCCTAGATGGGCGCGAAGCTCAATTCACGGCGTATAGCATCGACGGCAATAACTACTTCAAATTGCGTGATATCGGCAAGGCGTTCGACTTCGGCGTAGATTGGGACGACGACAACAATACCATTGCGATTGACACGGGCAAGGCATATTCGCTGGAACCGGCAGCACAGGAATCGCCTTCTGAGCCTGAATCCGAGGCCGAGCCTGAATCTGCGACAGAACCTGGATCTGCAACAGAACCTGGATCTGCAACAGAGCCTGAATCAGGCGATATAAATATACCTGGATACGCCCTTTTTCCAATGGTTCCCGCATTCGAAAATATCGTCCCGGACGCCCAATGCCTAGTGCAACTCGAAGAGTCGGACAAATCGTGGTATGCGTATGAAAAAAATGTGTCCGCTCAAAACTTCAATGACTACAGGGCTCTGTTAATAACCGCCGGATATACATATTCCGGGACTGTGAGGGATACATTGCTGGCTGTGAATTTTGAATACTACAGAAATGGTAATATCCACGTAGTAATAGGCAGACCCAAGGCGACTATATATGTCAGAATGGTTGAAATGGATATGAGCGCGGAACCGTCAGCCAATGAACTGCGCCAATTGACTGCGTCAATTAATTGGTAATTACATGCGAAGCGATCCAATGTCCAACAGATTACAACGATATGATGCAGGCTTCGCCCGGATGTCATGCAATAAATGGTCGGATGTGGTGCGGCTACTGCCCGGATCCCATGCGGCTACTGCCCAGAAAAAGTGCGATTATGCATCGCTTGCCATAGATGTGATCAGGCATCCTTGCGCTTTATAAATCATTCCAAACATTTGAATTACTAATACGTAAGGGTACGGTATAATTATAATTTTATTCAAACAGTAAAGAAAAAGCGAACGACTTCCGGGCAAAAATGATTTTGTCGGTTGAGAGTTCGCATTAATATCTAATGGCGCGCAATTGGAAAACAGCCCTCATGTCATTCAAACATAAGACTAAAGGGCTGTTGTTCCTTTTCATGGGATGGTTTCGGAGAAAAATTTCCGAAATTTAAATAGTAGATTGTTGAGAATATAATTAATTTGTAAGTTTTGAGAAAATTTCTCTAAAACCTTGACTATTTGTTCTTGCATGTTAAAATAGTATATGTACCATGTAATATATGGGGGAATGAGCTATGTTATTGCAATTTAAGTTTTCGAATTATCGATCATTCGCTGAGGAAACCGTCTTTGATATGACCGCCACATCGATTAGGGAGCACCAAAAAAGCTTAATTGAGCAAAATGGTATTCAGATGCTTCCGGTAGCTGCTTTCTATGGCGCTAACGCATCTGGAAAGACTTCCTTTTTTATGGCATTTGATGCGATGTGCCGTTTGGTTTCAGGAGCTTCGGCGCGAGAAACAGATGAACAGAGCATTTTAGAAGCGCATTCAAATCCATTTATATTTGATCGCAATTATTCTGATAAGCCGACAGAATACGAAGTTTGCTTGGCAATTAATGGATTTGAGTATCGTTATGGCTTTGCGCACAAAGAAAAAAGGGTTTTATGCGAATACCTTTACAAAAGGAAGCTCAGCAAAAACAAAACGATTGAGAAGACGATCTTTGAAAGGATTGGCAGAAAAGTAGTAAGCGAATTCAACGCATCTATTAAAAA
>WRLR01000016.1 GCA_009777515.1 Oscillospiraceae bacterium
ACTTGAAAGGGCAGAACAGTGGCGCGAGGGCCATGCTTTATTCATGACAATTTTTGCACAGTCTGTGCATGGCCTTTCATATATGCCAGATCCGATGCTCCATTTATCTGTCGCAAAAAATGTGAATCCTTACGCTAGTAATTGAAACTTAATAAACAGCAAAAAAATAGGCTGCCAACAGACAGCCTTTAGTTACGATTTCGAGACGCAATTGTAATGATGCAAATAAAACAATTAAGCTTAACTGTTTGCTCTTAACTGCGACTTCCGTTTTTCTTCTTCGCGCTGGCGGATGGGGATGCATATGTCAATCTGCAGCTTTCCGCCAAAATACCACCCGTGGTCCCGTTCGTCATGGTAAGAAAAGTCGCGCCGCGCGTCGTCATATTCAAACTCGGACTGCGGGAGCCAATGTAAGAATATTTCGTTCCACGTGTCCTGCGCGGCTTGAATGAACGAGCCGGGGGCGGGCGGCGTTGAAAAGATGGCGTATAACCCACCGGGGACATCAATTTTAGTCATGCCAGGCTGTATATTCGCCAGATCTTCGGGATTGTCGATGCCCCTGCCCAATATATAGGTAAACTCCCCCGTGGCGTCGTCAATATCATAGCACATGCAGATTTCAAAGTGTTTTGACTTTGTGAATGCGTCATACAATTTTGCCAGTATGGTTCCATAATCCAGGTTAATCGCGTCCCAAAATGTTGGGGCGTTGACATTCTCCTTCATGTTCTCCGTTTTATGTCGGCTCGGGTAGCCGACGGCGGCGAACGGCGTCAATTCGATTATATGCGGGTTCATTGCGTTACCTCCATAAAATTTGTTTGCCAGCATGGCGACATTCGGTTTGATGGGCGAGCCCACGGCCAGGCGCAGCCTACAAAGGGACGGGGGGAACCCAAACCAGTGCACAAAGGCTTTCGTGAACCCACCGTGCGTCTCAAAGCCGTACTCCATAGCAGCGTCTATCACTCTTTTATCATGCGTTAATTCGTATAGCGCATGCTGCAGCCTGCGCCATGTAACATACGACATCACGGAAATGCCAATTGCTTTTGTAAAAATCCGGCTGAAATGGTAAGCGGAATACCCGGCTTTGCCCGCAATTACGGCGGCATTCAATTCGTTTTTCAGATTGTCTTCAATATAGTCGAGTACCGTTTGAAACATCTGGTTATAGTTCATTTGCCACCCTTTCCGTACCGTACGGTGATATAATTATAGCATTGCAAAATGGCGGCTACTTATCTAAAACTGCTATGTTTTTAAGCAACGGATCAAGGGGACGGTTCTCATGATCCGTCATAATTACAAAACGGATCAAGAGAACCGTCCCCTTGATCCGCGTCACATCCAAGAAAGGGGCCCCGGCAATGTCTGTAGATTAACTCGTGTGGGCATGTTATACTGATTAGAATAAAACGCGTTTAAATGGGTTTATTAACCAAGAGTCGTGCGAGTGGCGCGTCGTACACGTGGCGCGTCATGAATGCCGCGCCCTACATTGCATCATATGTTTTGCGCCAAGTGGGAGGGATTTTTATGAATATTAAGGGCCGTTTTTTATTACCGCTACTGATACTGTCGTTGCTATTGCCCGCTATTTTGCTGGGTGGCTGCCAGTCGGGCGGGTCGGGCAAGCTGGCGTCGATCCAGTCGGCTAAGAAACTTGTGGTTTATACAAACGCGGAGTTCCCGCCTTTTGAATATATCAGCAGCGACGCCGTTGTTGGCGTCGATATGGATATCGCCAAGGCTATCGCGGATGATTTGGGCGTGGAGCTGGAAATCAACGACGCCCCGTTTGACGGCATTATCACATCGCTCGCTTCCGGCCGGGGCGACATAGCCATATCCGGTTTTACGATCCGCGAGGATCGCAAAGAAATGGTCGACTTTTCAAAGCCTTATATCAATTCGGTGCAATATTTGATTTTGCCTGCTGATTCCGATATCCGGACCATGGAGGATCTCGGCGGCAAGAGGGTTGGCGCGGCTTTGGGATATACCGGCGAATTTGTGCTGGACGATGAGATCGAGGAAGGCGCGCTGACTGGCGCCGGCGTCCAAAAAATTACTGTCAACAGCGCTATCGACGGAGCGCTGGATATTTTAAACGATAGGCTGGACGCGGTCGTCATGGACGAATTTGTGGCGCTTAAAATCGCCGCAGATTACGACAGCCTAAAAGCGGTAAAACTTGTCTTTGAGGACGGCGGCGACGTGGCCGAGGAGTACGGGGTGGCTGTCCCCAAGGGCAACCAGGCGCTGGTGGACAGGATAAACAAAGTCATCGACACTCTGAACAGCGATGGCAAAATTGCCGAATGGGTGATCGAGCACTCCTAACCAACCGCAGGGGCGGCACTGTGTGGGGCGTCGCGGAGGGCGTTGTGAGGATCGTTGTGAAGGCGCTGCAGAGAGCACTGCGTGGAGGCGTTTTGGGGAGGCGTTTTGTGGTACGATGAGTTTGCGCGGCGGTTCAACGCTACATTTGTCGCCGCAGATATGTATAAACAGTTTATCAGCGGGTTGCGGAACACGCTGTTCATCACGCTTTGCGCAACTGTCATCGGCTGTGCCATTGGTTCGGCTGTAGCCATCGCAAAGGTCTATCATGCGCACACGGGCCGCCTTAAATGGGTGAATAGACTCTGCGACCTATATTTAACCGTCATCCGAGGCACACCGATAGTCTTGCAATTGTTGATAATGTATTTCGTCATAATCCCCCCCAGGTACAGCGCATTGCTCGCAGCCATATTGACGTTTGGCATAAATTCTGGCGCGTATCTGGCGGAAATCATACGCGCCGGCATCATGGCCATCGACATCGGCCAGACGGAAGCCTCCCGGTCACTGGGCCTTTCGGCCGCTGCGTCCATGCGTTTTGTAATATTGCCCCAGGCAATAAAAAATATCCTGCCGGCCATCGGGAACGAATTCATCGCCTTGTTAAAAGAAACATCGGTCGTCGGCTATATCACGGTGATAGACTTGACCCGCGCCGGGAATCTGGTGCGCGCCAGGACGCTGGATCCTTACTTCTCGCTATTTTTTGTAGCCGGGGTGTACTTGCTGCTGGTTATAGGCATAACATCGCTGCTCAAAAAACTGGAAAGGAGGCTGCGCAGGAATGATCGAAGTGCGTGATTTATGCAAATCTTTCGGAGCGCTGGCCGTCATCGATAGCCTGAGCTGCCAAGTGTCCAAAGGCGAGAAAATCGTCATCGTCGGCCCATCGGGCTCCGGCAAAAGCACATTCTTGCGCTGCCTCAATCTACTGGAAAAACCCAATTCTGGCGAAATTTATTTTGATGGCGAGGAAATTACATCAAAAAAAGCCAACCCCGACGCAATACGCCGTAAGATTGGCATGGTATTCCAGCACTTCAACTTGTTCCCCCATATGACCGTAAGGAAAAACATAACGCTCGCGCCGGCGCATTTGAAAATCATGGCGCCGGAAGCGGCCGACGAAAAAGCCATGGAACTACTGAGACGGGTCGGCCTGGAAGACAAAGCCGACGCGTACCCCTCCACATTGAGCGGAGGCCAGACGCAGCGGGTCGCCATTGTTCGCGCCCTGGCAATGAACCCTGTGGTCATGCTCTTCGACGAGCCTACGTCTGCGCTCGACCCGGAAATGGTGGGGGAGGTGTTGCAAGTCATGAAAGATCTGGCCGACAGCGGCATGACTATGATTGCTGTGACGCACGAAATGAATTTCGCAAGAGAAGTGGCTAACAAGGTTTTGTTTATGGACGAGGGGCGCATATTGGAATCGGCGCCGCCCCGCGAGTTTTTTGGCAATCCCAAGCACAGCAGGCTGCAGTCGTTTTTATCCAAAGTGCTATAGTTAAAAATGTTATAGCACTTTGGTTTTTTATCTTCAACATTGACCGTTAATATGCATCATTTCTCGCGTACCTATTCGATGAACTGCTTAATATTGCGCCTTGGCCATATTGTAGACGGAAAAACCCAAACGTCATTATCCGGTGTTCCGCTCTGTGAATTTACCTATTGCAAGGGTGGCTGGGTATGCCGCTACGATGTAGCAAGAGCATTTGTAAAAGCGGTTGATGCGGATTTTACAGGGTACCATTTAGTCAACATTATCGGCGCATATCAAGCCGACGATTTATTTCATACAGCAGCCGCAAAGGATTTGCTTTCATTCGAATGCAAAGAAAAATTCCTCGATTATTAGAGCGAATGCAAATGAAGTTGTTTCATGAGGGGGTAAAATAAAAAGTCATCACTTTGAACGGAAGATAACAATCTACTGTTAAAGCAAGAAGGCGTACGCGCAGGTTACAGGTCACACCCGATTCGGGTTGATAAGAATCAATGTAGGGCAGGGGCTCTGCTCCTGCCGTTTGTTGCTAATAGGTTATGTTACAGCGGCAGGAGCAGAGCCCCTGCCCTACGTTCCATCCAATAACGGCACATTATATGAACCCCTCTGACCTATAACAACGAAGGTGTACGCGCTGGTTACAGGCTACACCCAATTCGGGTTGATGGGAATCCAGGAATCAATGTAGGGCAGGGGCCTACACCAGCCCTACATAGAGCTGGTGTTTGCTCCTGCCGCTGTGACATTACCAATTTGTCATATATAGGCTATTGGATATTACTTTCCAGAACCCGAACGGCCTCGTCCATGCAGACCGCAGCCTCGCGGATCTTCGCTGCGATTTTGCTGCGCCGCCCCTTGTCCTGCAAGGCTTCAAGGGTCACATTGAACCCGCCGCCAAGCGCTTCCAAATCCATACCGTTGTCGTTGTTCCAAATTTTGGCAATGCGGTCATACAGTCTGTTGATATCATCCAGGAAGGACATGTCAGGGTTCAGCCCTTGCGCCCTTTTCAAAAAATTGTGGGCGCAGCTCCCGTTTGTAGCCATGTTGCAAATGTTGCTCACATGGGCGCCCCAACCGTCAAAATCTTCAGGTTTCATATTATCAAACCTGCCATTTTCAATATCTGCTGCCCATGCGCGGAAAGCCTCAGCCCCGGAGCAAAATCCCTCTGTTTTTATTGTGAGCAGTCTCGGCATATCGTATATTATGTCCCTGTAAGCGCGCGCAATGTCTACCGGGCGCTTCTGTTCGCCTACAAAAATCCAACCCTTCGCGACATGAATTTCATTGGATGACGCTTTGACATGGCGGGGCAAGTCCACGCCTTCTGTGCCTTCCGCGCCTTCCAAAATGATCTGTTCAATCGGGACGCGCTCGGGCTCGGATTTGTCGCCGGACAAATATAGCAGGGTTTTCCCGTGTTCCTCATACCCGGCGTATATGCCCCACGGAGGCCCGCCGTGCGTAACCGCAATGACCGGCAGCCCTTTGTCGATATACGCCATAAGCGTTTGGATATACATTTCTTTGTTGGCGCTAAGCTGCTTCCCGGAAACGAATGTGCTGGCATAACCGCTTTTATCAAAGATATTCTCGAAATAGCTTCCGCCTTCGGTATTGAACATACAGGCCGACACGCACTCGCCTAAATAGTCTTTGTACGAATAAACCTGCGCCAGGACGTCGCCCGTAAGGCCCGCGAAAAACCAATAGCCGAGATCGGACACTTTCGTTTTGCAGTTATATATTTCATCTGTCATAAGATCGGAACCTGCCGCGTATTTCCCAAGGCACTCCATCACATACCGGGCGCAACCGTTGAAGTGGTAATTCTCCCCATGTTCGCTGATAATGAAGCGATGGATATTCGGTATTGCGTTGTTGCTCTGTTTTGTGGCCATTGTAAGCGCTCCTTCTTTTATTTTAGGTTTCTGCGACTGCGCTAGCTGTGAAACGCGGATTGACTTGAAAAATATTTTGCTTTGCCCATTTGAGCCTATTATGATGGGCAGCGGCGTCCCGTTTTTCATATCCGCCGACATGTAGGGGAAATTCACGCCGCAATACCGAATTTCGCCGTTGATTATGGCTGCCAAATGCTTTTCGCCGACAATCCATGTCAGGCGGTTATATTCGTTTCGGTTGATCCGCCCGCGCTTGGGGTACCGGAAATAATCGCGGAATATCGGCTGGTGAAAGCAGATTGCTTCTTGCGACAGCCGCTCATCGGGGTTTGTTTCCATATTGATACCAAAAAAATAGTTCAAGTCGTCGCCGTGATACAGGCGGATGCTGCCCTCGTCCGCGCCCCAGGCAAACTGCATGCTCTCTTTGCGTATCCGAAACTCGATATCCACGCGGAAAGGCAGCTTGACCGCTACGTTGGTTGACAATACCCGCGTTGATATCCAGGCGATATACTCGGCTTCCCCTTGCTCGGTAACTTGATAATGCGGGCGGTTTATCGGCGCCAGCTTGTCCGGCGGCACTTCGGCTTCCCATAAAACAGGGTTTGCCCGCTCGATTTCCGCCAAGCCAATATCGGTCGCTTCCGCCGGCTTTTCAAACAGCGCGGGGTCAGCCATGCGCTTTTTCACCGGCGCCAGCAAGGAAACAAGCTCCCTATGGCCGTCGGGGGAAATCAAGTTTTCCAGCAGCGCCGGGTGGCGCAGGCTGCCGTCGCTTCGGTAATCAATTTGATAAAATTTATTGCCGTCGAAGCTTGTAATCAAAGAGCGGAAACGCTCGCCAATATCCTCGTCAAGATAAACATTGACGGCGGCGAACAGGCCGCCGTCAAAGACATGGTCTATATAATCGCTGTCATTTATAAAATCGCCGGGAATTGCAAGGACTATCACATCGCCTGATTCTGTCTGGTATTCAAAACGCTCATGCTGCCCGGGCCGCCCGGTTGATAGCCCCTTCGACTGGGCCCATCGCCAAAAACCGTCAGGATCGGAGGTTTTTGGACCGGTTTTTGGACCGGCTTTTAGCAACGACGAAATTACGCGCATTATAGGAAGCAAGACAATCGCCGGTTCGACAGGCTTTGCGAGCAAGCCGCCGAGGTTGCGCAGCTCATTGTAAGAAACCGGGCCGGCCGGGCGCCCAGCACCCTGATCGCCGGTAGGGCTTGGTTCGCCTGCGGGGCTTGACTCGCTTATGCGGTTCTGCTTGCCCATGCGGTTCTGCTTGCCCATGCGGTTCTGCTTGCTCATGTGGTCCTGCTCGACCGTGCGGTTTGGCTCGCCTGCGGGACTTGACGTGCGTTCTTCCAGCAATTCAAGCTGTTTGTCCATTTCTTCATAAAGCAGAGGAATGGCGGAGATTTTTGTGATACCGTTCTTAAGCATCGTCTGCAAAAAGTCGCTGACGATGCGCTTTAGTTCGGACAGGGCATACACTTCATTGTCTATTTCCTGAATGCGGCTGACAAAGACCTCGACGACCGTACTCATATCCTCGCTTTCGTATATGCGAATGATGTCTTTTATCGGAATCTGCATTTTGCGCAGAACCATGATCTGTTTGAGCCGTTCGATGTTACCCGCGTCGTAATAGCGGTATTTCTCAAATTCAGGGCGCGTGCTGCGGATCAGCCCGACTTGCTCGTAGTAGCGCAGGCTCCGCGACGACAATCCTAACCGGACCACAAGGTCAGTGATTTTAACTAATTCCAATGGCATATCCCCCTCGCTACAATAAGTCTATCACTTGACCTTGCGTCAATGTCAACAGTCAGCACAGGGGGCAAGCCGGTTTGGCGCGCTATTAATAAACATCTGGCTAACAAAACTTGGCGGCCGGGGGTTATATTGGGTAACCGGCATAGGGCGCATTCTAATCATCTTTTGCATCGATTATTATGATAAAATGAGTTATAACAGATCAAATAAATTATAACGGATCAAATAAATTATAGTTGATCAATGTTTCAACAGTTGGGAAGCTCATGTTATTAATACTAGAAAGGGCAGAACTGAGGCGCGATACGACAAATACAGAAATAGAATTGTAATAATTGCCATGGTTATATGCATGGCTATATGCGCACAGGCTGTGCATGGCCTTTTGTATGGAACGTTTCTTTAATACCGCAGGGCCCATGATCGAGGCGGACCACTACTGCATTGACCCGCTGTCGCGCGTCGACTGGGAGGACATTCAAAAGCTTATCCGCGACAAGCGCTACTTTGTGATGCACGCACCGCGCCAGACGGGCAAAACCAGTACGCTGCTTGCGATGATGCACGCGTTGAACAATGAGGGGCGCTATGCCTGCGCGTATGCGAACATTGAGATAGCGCAGGCCGCCCGCAGCGATGTATCACAAGGCATACCCGCAGTATGCAGCGCCGTGTCGAGATCAGTTGCTTTGTATTTGAAAAGGCCGGATTTGAAACAATGGTTTTTGAATGAATGCATAAAGCTGCCGCCGCAAGATCAACTTTTCCAATTGCTTAATCATTGGGTTGCTACATCTGAAAAACCCACAGTGCTTTTCATTGACGAAATCGACGCGCTTGTCGGGGACACATTGGTTTCAGTGCTGCGCCAAATACGTGCCGGATACGCGCAGCGCCCGGAAGAATTCCCCCAAAGCATTGTTCTCTGCGGTGTGCGGGACGTGCGCGACTACCGCATCCATCAGAGCGGCGGTGAGATCATCACCGGTGGTAGCGCATTCAATATCAAAACAGAATCATTGCGGATGGGAAATTTTTCGCCGGAAGAATCGAAAGCGCTGTGGCTGCAGCACACGAGGGACACCGGGCAGGTGTTCGACGATGCCATCTTCCCGGAGCTTTGGGAAGACACATATGGCCAGCCTTGGCTCATAAACGCGTTAGGTTACGAAATAACATGGAAGCTGCGCCGAAACCGCGACCGCAGCCGCAAGATAACGCTGCAAGATTACAATGAAGCCCGCGAGGAACTTATCCAGTCCCGCGCGACGCACCTCGACCAATTGGTCGACAAGCTTCAAGAGCCGCGCGTTTTCAGCGTTATCAGCGAACTACTCGCCTCAGAGGAAGACATTGTCCACGCCCCGCCGGCGGACGTGCAGTATGTATCCGACTTAGGCCTTATCCGCACGAGGCCGTCCATTGTCATCAGCAACCGCATATACCGCGAAGTGATACCCCGCGAGCTCACATGGTCGACGCAGGTGATGATAGGCACTCAGGAGACGGAATGGTATGTCACGGAAACCCGCGCGCTGGACATTCCAAAACTCTTATCCGCGTTCCAGCAGTTCTTCCGCACGCACGCTGACACCTGGATAGAGGGGTTCAGCTACAAAGAAGCCGGGCCGCAGCTCCTGCTGCAGGCGTTCCTGCAGCGCATAGTGAACGGGGGCGGCTACATAAACCGCGAATACGGACTCGGGCGCAAGCGGACCGACCTGTTCATAGAATGGCCGCTGGACGAGGCGCAGGGCATGCACGGCCCCCTCCAGCGCATCGTCATCGAAATAAAGCTGCGGCGCGGCGCGGCGCTGGAAACCCTCATCGCCAAAGGCCTTGAACAAACGGCAGACTACGCCCGCCGCGCCGGCGCAGCCGAAGCCCACCTGATAATAATAGACCGCGACCCAGTGCGGCCATGGGACGAAAAAATCTGGCGCCGCGACGAGAGCCATGCCAGCCTCGCCATCACCGTATGGGGCGCATGATAGATATCATAGATCAAGGTATCACTGGTTGGGACGCTTGGCAGCAGAACGGATAAGGCTGTTCACTATTTCAATGCAATTAATTTTTCGGAGGTTCATGTATGCCAGGTCCGATGCTCCATTTATTTGTCGCTAAAAAGCTGTAATCAAATCGTGTAAAACTCTTGTATAAATTATAATTTTCTTATTACCAAAGCATCGCCTGTTGTTGTGCTATACTTTGCTATAGGATCGTGGCGTTACTAACCGCAAGTTCTCGTTGTTTCTGCCGCGCCGGGTATAAGGAGATAATAAATTTATGATACATTTGGCAACAAACCGCTTAATAATCCGCGATCCGCTGCCGGCTGACGCGGAGGAGTGGCACCGTTTGTTAAGTGACCCGAAAACAATGTACTATCTGCCGGATATCATGACGCGTTCGTTTGAGGAAAGCCGCGATAATCTTGAATGCGCCATCAATGAGTCTAAAATCCCGAACAGGACAAAATATTTCTTTGCCATTGAGAGCAAAGCGACAGGCGCATTAATCGGTACGATTGGTTATACCGTAATGCAAACAACGCCTGCCGGAAAAGTCGTAGGCGTTGGCTATTTTATTCTGCCCGAATATCACGGACAAGGCATTATGACCGAGGCATTGCGCGAGGTCATCCGCTTCGCGTTTGAAGATGGCGGCGTCTATCGGATTGAAACGGGATGTATCACAGAAAACCGCGCCTCCGAGCGGGTTATGCAAAAATGCGGGCTGATAAAAGAAGCCGAGCGCAAAGCGTATGTTTGGCATGACGGGCGTTTGAAAGACCGAGTGGAATACAGGCTGCTGCGGGATGAATGGCTTTCATCCTTGGGAGCATTCATCGTTGAGCCGATATCGAGCAAAAACAGAGCCGCCGTGGACGCGCTGATCGCCGAAAGCTGGGCGGGCCCTTATATCGCCGCACATGGCGATTTGCTTGATACCCGAACACATCCCGGCTATGTCGCGTTAGACAACGGCGCAATCGTAGGATATATTTTATACAACATCGCTGACGGCGATTGTGAAATTACCGTTTTGGAAAACTTGCGCCAAAAACAGGGCATTGGCCGAGCGTTGACAGAGGCTGTCATAGACAAAGCGAAAGAAGCGGATTGCCGCCGCGTCTGGCTAATAACGACAAACGATAACACCCACGCCATTCGATTTTACCAGAAGCTGAATTTTAGCCTAAAGGCGGTGCATATCAATGCTTTGGGCGAATCAAGGAAACTCAAGCCGCAAATTCCGCCAATCGGAAACGATGGGATTCCATTAAAGCACGAATTCGAATTTGAATTTGAAATTGTCACGGCAAGCAACAGTTTGGATGTAAATAGCAGCGCGCCGTTGAATGCCCCTTTTTTCGCATGCATTACTATCCGCGAAATTGAGGATCGGGACTACCCCGAAGTTTTGAAGATATGGAACAATGAGCTGGGCAACAGTTATTTCACCGCTGAAAATATAAATTTGCATCACAAACGGTTTAAGGGAAACGAAAACTACAAAGCATTTGTTGCAGTGTTGGATCAATGCGTAGCCGGCGTTGTTTACATCATGCAGTATGCGCCATGGGGCGTTGCGGGCGAGCAATTTTGGATTCAAGGCATTGCCGTGAGGGGCGACTTGCAGGGCAAGGGTATAGGGACAAAACTGCTTGAGCATATAGAAAAATACGCAAAGAAAAAAGGGGTAGGATACATCACTCTCAATACCGGTTTCAAACGAACCGCTGCCCACGCTTTTTATGAACGCAATGGCTATAGTTCGGGGAATTATTGCTTTGGAAAAAAACTTTAGCTTTGCCCGTAAGTAACGCGCGACGGAATATAAATAATTACGTCTGGCGGTAACAATCATGGCATCAAACCAAGATAAAATAATCAGCTTTTATAGTGGATACAACGAAGATGATAGATCCGCAGAATCAAGGGCAAGAAATCTTGAATTTCATTACACGAAAAAGTTGCTCCACGAATTTATCGGAGCAGACAATAACGTGATTGAATTGGGATGCGGCACAGGATATTATGGTATGTATTTTTCTGATTTCTGCGCTCATTACACAGGCATAGACCTTTCGCCGGACAATATTGCAGTATTTAATAAAAAGATTTCAGATGCGCGCAAGTCTAATATCCGCGCGTTAATTGGCGATGCGACTAATCTGGCCGACATACACAGTAACAGTTTTGATGTCGTCCTGTGCCTTGGCCCAATGTATCATTTGCCTCGCGATATGAGGTTGGCGGTCTTTGATGAGTGCCACAGAATAGCAAAGGCAGGCGCGGTATTGGCATTTTCCTATATAAACAGGCTTGGGGTTTATGCGGCAGCTTGCCTTGATGAAAAATGGCGCAAAAAATACGCAAATGTAGAGCCGGACAATTTCATTCTTAAACATAGCACCTTAGAGTCGTTGCAAGGCGTTTTCTTTTTCACTTCCCCCGAAGAAATGCAATATGACGCACAGCAAAAGGATCTTGAGATAGTCAAAAATTGCGGGTTGGATTACGTTTTCGCCCAGGGAACGATTAATGCGATGGATGATGAAACATTCGCTTTGTACAAGAAACTTGCCGACAGAATGCTTGATAGCCCGTCATGTACGGGGCTTTCGGATCATGCATTGATAGTGTGCAAAAAATAAACGTTTCCATTATTAGCAGCATAGGCAAAGAATTTATGAGTATTATAAAATCCCACAATATCACCCTTTACGGAGGCAATGACATAAATATTGTATTGCGCCCGCTCTGCGATGGGCATCTGGCGCTGCTGTACAAATGGTGCGCCGACCCGGAAGTGCTTTACTGGACTGAGGGCGGCACGAATGACGCCGATTTGTCATACGGGGCGGATACTGTCCATAAGATTTACGGCGGCGTGTCGCAGAACGCTTTTTGCTTCCTCGTGGAAGCGGATGGAGTCCCCATCGGCGAGTGCTGGCTGCAGAAAATGAATTTGCCATATGTGAACGCCATGTATCCCGAGGCGCTCGATGTCCGCAGGATTGATATGTCCATCGGCGAGAAATCGTACTGGAACAAAGGCATAGGGACGCAGTTCATCGGTATGATGATTGACTTCGCGTTCTATGGCGAGAATGTGGACGTTTTGCATTGTTTTTGCGAGGATTACAATGTGCGCTCCCGCCGCATGTGGGAAAAACATGGGTTTGCGCGTATATTGGAAGAGCCATTGGAGCCGCAGCCGCAAAAAGGCAAATGGCAGTATCATTACCGGCTCACGAGGCAGGATTTTGCCCGGCGGCGCCGAGTAAAAGTCCCGACAGAGAAACAGTTTACCCTCCCGGTTTCTGGCTTGCAACCGAGCCAATTATGGATCAGCGAAGGCAAGCTGCGGCTCGTTCGCGAATGGTTCGATCCGAATGATAAAGATTCGGGCAACTTCGACCCGATACCGGTCAAACGGTTCAATGGCAAGGTATTGATGACAGACGGGCATACACGCGCCGTCGCGGCCTACCTTGCCGGATGGGATAGCGTGCCCGTTTATTGGGACGAAGACGAGCTTGATATGCGCGCCTATGCGATGGACGTAAAATGGTGCGATGAGGAAGCGGTACGCAGCCCGATCGATCTCGCGGGGCGCATTGTGCCGCATAAAGATTATGAGCGGCTGTGGCGCAAGCGGTGCATGGAAATGGTGTTGTAATGTTTTATGCTATATCTTATATAATTTAACTTAACAAACGCTGTGTCATTATGTTGGCGGACTTGCATGGAACAAAGGGGACGGTTCTCTTGTGTTGTGGTTCATAATACAAGAAAATTGTCCCCCTTTGTTCTGTACCATTTCGCTTGCGCGTTGTACAGCTTTGCGTACTCGCCACCCGTTGCAAGCAATTCGTCGTGCGTTCCGTCCTCGGCTATCTCGCCGTTCTTCATGACGACTATCCTGTCCACCAATTTGCACAGCCCGACGCGGTGGGAGATGATGAGCGCCGTCTTCCCCGCCGCCGCGTCCATAAATTTTGACAATATTTCCGTTTCGATTAGCGGGTCGAGCGCACTCGTCGGCTCGTCCAGCACAATCAGCTCGCTGCGCTTGAACAGTCCCCGCGCAATCGCCAGCTTCTGCCATTCGCCGCCGGACAGCTCCTTGCCGCCGAACTCGCGCCCCATCATGTCGCCGAGGACGATATGCGCGCCGACGCCAGCGCCAACGCTCGCATCGACTGCAGTGCCTGCGGCGCCCATGACGCCCGAGCCAATGCCGACACCAGCGCCGACGCTCGCATCGACCGCAAAGTTTGCGAAGCCCGCGTCGCTCAGCGCCGACCTGACCCCAGCCTCATCGTCCATGCGAGACGTGTCCGCGATAGCGACATTTTCCTTCATCGTCAAATTATATGAAACGAAATCCTGCGCCACGGCGGATATGTGCGGATAGAAGCTATCTTTTACGAAATCGGCGACAGGGCTGCCGTCATAAAGCACGTTACCATTTTCCGGCGGGTATAGCCCAAGTAGCACTTTAGAAAGCGTCGTTTTGCCGCTGCCATTTTCGCCGAGTATGGCGACTTTTTCGCCTTTGCGGATATGCAGGTTGATCCGGTTCAAGGCATATGTGTCTTTGCTCGGGTACTTGAAACTGACATTTATGAGCTCAATGCCCCCGCGCAAGCCGTTGAATGCGATCTCGCCGTCCGGCTCGTCCGGCATGTCGATAAACGTGAAGTAATCCTTTGCATATGCGATTCGCTCCGTAAACCACCCGAACCCCGACAAAAAGTTCTGCATGCTGTTTTGAAGACTCAGAAACGCCCCTATCGCCGCGCCGAAAACGCCGATGCTCACCTGACCGCGTAGGGCGAGCGCCAGCACTACGATGATGGAAACGCCATAGCCAACGATGCGAAAAGCGTCGCACCGCAGCAAAGAGAACGCGTCCTTTTTTTCTATCGCCCACAACTCCTCGTTTACCTCGTCGCGTGCAGCCCTCCACCTATCCGCTATATATTCGCCAAAACCTATGACGCGCATCTCTTTTGCCGGCCGCCGCGAGGTTATCAGTCCCCATAGATAGGCTTGCAGGCGCGTCTTCTTTGCCTGGTGCTGCTTAACGCTGGCGAATTCCTTGCCGCGCACTATGCGGGCAAAAAGATAGGGCAGCACAGATAAAAACGACAGCGGCAGCAGCCAATAGCTGTATGCGGACAGTACCGCTGCTATGCTGATAACTTGGATGCCCGCGCGGACGAACCTGAACGAATGGTTGAATATCGCCGACAGCGACTCGTCGTTGACCGCTTTTTCCGCCCGTTCCTTTTTGTCCAATATTGCCGCGTCCTCGAACATCATCAGCGGGAGCCTCGCCAGTTTTTCATACAGCGCGATGCGGAAATACGCCGTGCCTTTTTCATAAATCCCGGCGTTGAGCGCAATGCTCCTGACATACACCAGCAAATCGTTCACCAGATAGACGCCCAGATATAGCCCGGCGTATAGGTAAAGGCCGTTTCGCGCAGGCTCGCCGCCCAAAACTTTTGCCGCGTTGTCGAACAAGTTGATTGATATATGCGTGATTACGGCAGGGGTCAGCGCGCCGTAGAAATAATCCAGTGCTGTTATGGCCGCGGACAGGGGAACCCATTTGAAAATGTTTTTATATATTCTTAATATGCTCTTCATATGTCGCGCCCGCCCCCTTCCGCGTCCGTCGCGTACCACCCGCTTTGGCTTTCGTACATCCGCGCATACAGGCCGCCCGCCGACATCAGATCGTCATGCCTGCCCATCTCTTTAACGACGCCGTCTGACAGCACGACGATTTTGTCCGCCATCCTCGCGCTCGCCAAGCGGTGGGAAATCATGATGCATCCCCTGTTTTTCAAAACCTCCGCGAAGCTATGGTACATATTGCTTTCGGCCACAGGGTCAAGGGAGGCGGTGGGCTCGTCCAATATTACAAACGCACTGTTGGATAGGCAAGCCCGCGCCACGGCGATGCGCTGCCATTGGCCGCCCGATATGTCCACGCCGCTTTCCTCCAGCTTACCAAGCGGCGCGTCCAGATCGGCGATGCCTTCTGCGAGCCCCATGGCAAGCGCGCCGTGCAGGGCGCCGTCGTCATTGAGTTTTGACAGGTCGCCGAACGCGACGTTTTCGCGTAAAGTCAGCTCGTAATGGCAAAAGTCCTGGAAAACCACGCTGAACGCGCGGCGCAGGGCGGCGGCGTCCAGTGTTTGAATGTCGGTGCCGTTGATGAGGATGCGCCCGCTGTCCGGCTTGTACAAGCGGCACAGGAGCTTAATTATTGTGGACTTGCCCGCGCCGTTCACGCCGACAAGCGCTACCCGCTCGCCCGCATTGACCTCGAAGCTGACGCCGTTCAGCACTTTCGATTCGGTTTTCGGGTAGCAGAACACTACATTATCAAAAACTATGTGCGGTGGTATTTCAACCGGCGGCTCTACATGGGCGACGCGGGGGCTGTGAGCGTTTTGGGCGTCGCAGGCGTCTTGGGCTCTGTGAGCACCGTAGGTGTCGAGGGCGTTGTGGGCGCCGTAGGCGTCTTGGGCGCCGTGGGCGTTGTGGGCGCCGTAGGCGTTGTGGGCGCCATAGGCGTCTTGGGCGCCGTGGGCGTTGTGGGCGCCGTAGGCGTCTTGGGCGCCGTGGGCGTTGTGGGAGCCGTAGGCGTCTTGGGCGCCGTAGGCGCCGTGGGCACTGCAGGCGTCAATCTCCGGCAACCCGAAAAATGTGTAATAATGCTCCATCATAAGATATTGCCTGCGCATGTTTTGCACGGAATACGACAGAGCCTCCGCGTTGTTCAAGATCGCCCAAGTCGATGCGATCAGCGCCGTGAACAGCCCTATTGTGATGCTACCGTTCACAATGGTTGATATGAGCCCAAGCACGATAAAGAATGACCAGCATTTGAAAAGGACTGTGCTGACAAGGAAGTATTTTTGGGAATGTATCGTCGTTTTTACGCGGGCATCAAGGACCTTGCGGGAAATGACCCGCCATTTGCCGGAAATATACTGCGTCGCCCGAAATATCTTTAATTCAAACAGCGACGATTTATTTGACAAAAGCCCGCCCAGATAGTGCATCATGCGCTCGTCGGCGGATTGGTTGTTGAACATGGTGTTCATCATGTCGGCGGCCTTGAAGTCGAGCCATATCATGGGCACTAGCAATCCGGCGAACCCAGCCACGAACCACCAGCCGGCCTGCGCGAAAATCAGCGCCGCGCCGACGACGCCAATCATGCTTTCAAGCACCTGGAGCATAGTCAAAAACAATTGGAAGACCTTGTCCTGCGGGTCGGAGGACATCCGAAGCAGCGTGTCCTGCACGCCCTCGTCCTCGAAACATGCATAGTCGAGCCGCATGAACTTCGCGATGACCTCCGGCGTCATGCCGATATTCAATTTTCTCCGGAAGGACACATGCAAGATCCCGTTGAAAAAACCGGCGCCAATCGCACTGTAAAACAACAGCGAAAATAACAAAAGCCCTAACCAAAGCAAAAGGCTGCTCTGGCTGCCCTGGCTACCCTGGCCGCCCCAGCCGCCTTGGCTGCCCTGGCCGCTCCAGCCGCCCCAGCCGCCGCCTTGCGCCAGGATGCCCGAAACCGCGTCGATAATCCGCTGCGTGAAGTAAATCGAAAGCGGGGTAAGCGCCGCAGACAGACCTATCTGAACCAATTTCAATACAGTAAGCACAGGCGCAAAACGAAATAAAATTGATATGGATTTAAATGACTTTTTAAACACAGCCTATCCTACGTAAAATTTATTTAAACCGATCATGTGAACCGCTCTCTTGATTCAGTATATTGCTTTTTATTGCCCGCGTTAACCGTCATTTTTAAAAACGTATTATTATGGAGGCTTCAAATTTTCGAACCTCGGTCGACGGGCTTTCCGTCAAAAATGAGATTAAACAACTCCACCTCCAGCGTTCACCTTTCAACGCCATACCCGAAATTTAAGTTGCTATTATGCTATACTATGATATAGGAGCGTTGTTCTATGCGCAATGTGTTGCGTGCTACGTGTTGCGTGCTTCGAGTGTGAGTAATGTGCTTCGGGTTTTCGTGAAGACAAACGTATTATAAATAAATACACATGATTTAATTAAGTTTTAAGCCATCATCCATATTCTGGGAAACTTTAAATGTATCAAGGGCTGCCGCGTTGGTTAGAATCGCCAGTGGTGTTGGATGGTAACGCTAGCGGCGTTGGTTGGTCTCGCCAGCCGCGTTGCGCGCCCGCCTGGTAATCACACATTAAAATATAGTACAGGTGCGATATGAGATTTAATGTTTTAGCGTTTATATGCACCGTGGGATGTTGCCTTATATCAATGATTATTGCAGGGACGTCTGCGGGAAAGAAAAATAACAGAGAATGGCTTGAGAGCCTTAATCACCCAGATAATTCATTCATGGTCAAGTATATGAATGTTGTCGGGTTTGGTTTTTATTTTATTTTTGGCTATGTGTTATATAATCTTATTACCATCGAGGATATCATTACCATAGCACTAACGGTTGTCGTGATACAGCTTATGGGACTATGCCCGTTTTTCCTGCACAAGACTAGAAAACTGAAACTGTTTTTCTATGCCAATTTTATTTTCCTTGTTCTATTACCGATGCTAATTTTGTTATTGCTGCAATCAAATTTCGTATTGGCAATTTTAGTTATCATTTATTTATTGTGGTTTGTATATGACTTGTCATATTGGTATCGACTTATGAAGCTAAACAAACAATATTAAAAAGGCTGCCAACCAAACGGCAGCCCTTTCCTACGACTCATTCAAACTACTCATTCAAACGCCCTTTTTATTTATTTGCTTGCCCTTAACTGCGATTTGCGCTTTTCTTCTTCGCGCTGGCGGATTGGGATGCATAACTTTCCCTCTAAAAAATTTGTTAGTTATCGCAGAAAAAATAATTAAATAATATTCTTCTAAACATGACGCGCTGTTGTCATCTTTTGCTTGCTATATTTAAAAACGTAGCAACCAAAAATGATGTTAGAGTTTTTCCAACGCTCAAACGCTGGAAACAAAACTAATCGAGTGGCAGGGAGCATGGTGCCATCGCTTCACGCTCTGCCGCCAGTAACCACAAGGAGGGTAACGATATGCCAAGACCAACAACGAAACCTGACTTAACGAAAGCGGCAAATGAACAGTTTGACAAGATGTGGCAACACATTAATTCTATGACGGACGATGAGCAAAACGCCGCTTTCAATTTTGGCGAGGACATCAAGCAAAAAGAAGCGCATTGGAAGCGCGACAAAAATATGCGAGATGTGCTTGTACATTTATACGAATGGCATCAGCTTCTATTAAACTGGATTACAGCCAATCAAAACGGCGAAGCCAAACCGTTTCTGCTTGCGCCATACAATTGGAAAACGTATGGCGATATGAATGTTATGTTTTGGGAAAAGCACCAATACACTACATACAATGATTCAAAGGTAATGCTTCTTGACAGCCATAAAAAAGTCATGTCGTTGCTTGAATCGTTTTCAAATGAAGAACTGTTCCAAAGCAAACATTTTTCTTGGACAGGAACCACGACTCTCGGTAGTTATTGCGTTTCAGTAACAGCCAGCCATTACGATTGGGCTATAAAAAAAATCAAGGCACATAAAAAATCATATAAAGAATGATTACAATGCGGTGCAATAAAACGCTCTGAATTATTTTCGCGATCCGCCTATCAAGCCTATCAATGGACGGGTAGTCATCGATGAAGCTCACTTAATGATTTTCGACCGCGCCCCAGAGCGGTCATGGGACGAGAAAATTTCGCAACAGATGACAGCGCGGATATGCTGAACAAAATATGAAGCATGGTCCTCTCATTGCCCATGCAACGGCCACAAAATCTACGCAAACAAAACTTGCACCAATAGCATGTAAAGCACTGTGCCTGTCCCGATAGATAATAGTATGTTCTTTTTCCATATGTGCAGCACCACCACAGAAGCAATAGCAATCATCTCCGGCAGCCCGTGCGGGGATATGACGAAATCTATATCACGTATACAGTACACTACCAATAGGCCGATGGCAGCCGCAGGCAACACTTTTCCCAGGTATGCGATAAAACGTGGGGCTGCGGCGGCATCCGGATAAAGCAAAAATGGCAAAAAGCGCGTGATACAGGTGCCAAGCATGAGCATGGAAACAATTATTAAGGATTGCAATGTGGTCAGCATTATATGTCAACTCCTATAGCATAAATTAATTAATAACTCCTGTGGTCAGCATTAATTATCAGCGCCTTTCGCGATTTTTTTTTGGAACATAGCCAAACATATAATAATCAAGGCCATCGCAGGAATTATGAACCCTTCCGCGCCAAATATAAACAGGCTGACTGTTGCAGCGGCCAGACCAATCAGGGCAGGCGAACGATTCCTCTTTAGCCTCCATTGATCGATAAATATCGCCACAAAAAATGCTGTCATAACAAAATCCAATCCCCGCGTATCAAACACAACTAAAGGTTTTATGACTCCCCCGACTACCCCGCCCAGCACCCAGTAAATCTGATGCATCATCGTAATAGCCAGCATAAATAACCGTTTTTCTACATGTGGCGGCGGTTCGATAGAATGGAGCAGCGAAAAGGTCTCATCGCACATACCAAATATAAGGTATGGCTTTATTTTTCCTGTATTGCTGTATTTTTCCAGCATGGAAAAACCGTAAAACAGGTGCCTTGCGTTTATTACCAGCGCAATCATAAAAGCATACAGGGGGTTAAATGCGGAGGAAAGCAAACTGATTCCGACAAACTGCAAAGACCCAGCGTAAACGGCGCTGCTAATCAACAGTATCCACGGCCAATCGTACCCCTTGCTGCCCATCAGGACGCCATAGGCAATGCCCAGAAAAAGAAAGCCGGTCATTACGGGTATGGTATGAGGAAATGCCGCTTTGAATGCGGCAGGCAGTTTTTTCAACATTTCTGTGTACCTCGCATCCCCAGTATTTCGCGCGTTGCATTCGCACTGCATTAATACTGTGATATTCGTTGTCAAAAAATCGTTCTTATTTGCATCTTTGCATCAGTATATAACAATGGACGCTCGAATGGATTAAAGACCGCTCGAATGGAGCAAAACATGGCGCAGGCATAGCAAGCCGAGGGAACAGGGGAGCAACCGATTTAGACGGTAAAATCGTCGAACCATGTCGTAGTTTATGGTTATTGTCATACAGAGGATTTGATATGAATTCGCCCTATAGTTGAAATATTATCGCCTGACGCGATATGGAAAATTGGCAAGAATGCAGTTATATTAAAAACAAGCGCGCAAATATATTTTCGGAGGTTATTTATGCTGTATATCGCGGGAAATCTCAAAAGGTTGCGCAAAGAAAAGGACCTTACGCAAGAGGAAGTCGCACAAATGCTGAACGTTTCGCCGCAGAGCGTCAGCAAGTGGGAGCGCGGCGAAACCATACCGGACATTACGCTCCTGCCTGCCCTGTCCAACCTCTACAAGGTGAGCGTCGACACGCTCATCGGTATGGACAAGATTAACAGCCAGCAGATGCGAAATGACATATTCACTGCAGCGCACACCCATATGCGCAACGGCGAGACGGCCGCTGCCGTCCAGGTTTTTACAGAAGCCATAAAAACATACCCCAACGATGAGGGGATCATGTCGGACCTGGCCATGGCGCTTGCCCTCGGCGACGACCCGGAAAGCTTACAGCAGGCCATTACGCTTTGCGAACGGTTGCTGTCCGACAACCAAGGCGATAAGGTCCACCATACGACGCGCGCCGCCCTGTGTTTTATCTTTTTAAAAGCCGGCGAAAAAGACAAATCGATCGAGATAGCGCGTAGGCTGCCCCATTTGCGCGAGAGCCGCGAGAGTGTGCTCGCGCAGATTGAGAGCGATTTGTCTGTTGATGATATCAATGCATACTTAAAATTCATTGGCTTCGGCGGTAGCGACGAGCAGGATATAGTTGAAATCGATTTCGGAACCGGTATGATTGCCGTTTGCGCAGAGCACGGCTTGCTAAACAAAATAAAAGCGCTGCGCGACGAGTACAACGCCCCGACGACAAGGGATGGGCTGCGCATAATCCCGAACATACGAGTCCGGGACAAGGCCGAGCTGCTGCCCGGTCAGGTGCGTGTCCGCCATTTAGCCGACTACCTGCTCGACAAGGAGTTTTCCGACCCCGTCGATGCCACCGCTGAGATTATCGAAGCGCTTCGCAAAATCGCAGAGGTGCGCAGTTCAAGGGGATAAGGAACGCGAACGCGCCCCAAAGAACGCGGACACGGCTTGGTATATGTTTTTACCGCTACCTATAGTTATAACGACACTGCCCTATTTGCCAGCTTTTTCTAATATATCTATAATGTCGGCGAACCTCCTGCTTTGGGCGTGGGCCAGCGGGGGGACGCCGTCTTTGTCGGGGAGGGCGGCGTCGGCGCCGGCGTTGACCAGCAGGCGCACTACCTCGGTGTGGCGCGCCCCGCCGTCGCCCAGTATGATGGCTTCGAGTAGTGCGGTCCAGCCGATATTGTTGATGTGGTTGATGCGGATGTCCGTCTCCAGGAGCATTTTGATGATTTCAACGTGCCCCCGGTCGGCGGCGCGGATCAGGCCGGTCCCGTTGTAGCTGTCAGTGCTGTGGACGTCCGCGCCGGCTTTTAGGGTTTTGGCGAGCAGCTCCGCGTAGCCCTCGGACGTCGATATCAGGTAGGCGCTTTGCAACGAGTTGTCTTTCATATTAACGTCGGCCCCGGCGGCAATCAGTAAATCGGTAATGTCGAGATGGTTCTTATATGCGGCGGCTACGAGGGCGCACCTGCCCTCCCTGTCCTGCGCGTGGATATATATGTCCCCCGCCAGCAAGACTTTGACGGCATCTGTGTCCCCTTTGCTCGACGCCTCAATGAGGCGCATGCTATTTATGTTTCTTGGCTGCTTTGCGAAAATTGCTCCTGCCATGGCAGATATCTCCTTGTGATTTATTATCGTGTGAGCAATTGCAAATTAAAATGCGCGGGCGAACACTGTTCGCCCCTACACGCTTTTGTTCTTATGGATCAATATTCCTTTCATATATTCGCTGTTGTTGTGCGCTTCCAGCACAAGCTGCTTCTCTTCCTCGCTGCAGTTTATGAGTATTTTTATTTCGCTGTCGCGTTTTAGAGAATCTACTGTGCAGATGATTGCGTCGACGCCGCAGCCACCTGCCGTGCCTTGCCATATATCAATCCCGCCGCCGTCCATCGACGACGTATTTTCGAGATACCCGTAGTCGACGGGGTATACAATCGACGGGTATTTTGGGTGGCGGCTGCCTTTAGGTCGGTCTATCACTATCTTCGAGGCAGTGACGAGCTGGTCGAGAGCCCGCCAAAAAGCAGGACTGTACGTGGCATATGCGTCGGTGGCGGCGTCTGCATTGGTGGTGTCTGTATCAACGTCGGCGGCATCAACGTCGGTATCAACATCGGCAGCATCGGCGGAAGCGCCAATACCATCGCCGCGCAGCCGCTTCACCAGAAATAGGCACGGGTTTTCCTCATCCCAAAAAGTCGTGAACACCTCCAGGGGGACAAAGCCCATTTTATAGTAAAATGTCCGCGTCCGCTCGTACGGCTCATACTCGGCGGAAGCGTCGAGCGTCTTGACTGACAGATACATATAACCACAGTCAGCACAATAGCGCTCTGCGGCGATCAGCAAGCCGCGGCCTATCCCCCGCCGGTGATAATGCCCCAGCACACCAATATTGTATATATCGGCGGTGTATTGGTTGTGTATCTTTAGCGCGACGAACCCGATGGGTTCGTCCCCATCATATGCCGCTATAAATGGAAACTCCCTATGTATAACCGCTTTTATATCGATGTCCTCCGGCGGGCTGAACCATGCCGGTAGCGCATGCATGATTTTTAGCGTTATTTCAGTTTTCTCGTCCGGATTTTCTACTGTAACTATGTTAATCGCTGCCATCGGTTCGTTATTAACCTTTCTGCTTTTTTAAAATTTAGTTTTCTTTATCGCCCAGCATCAATATTATGGCGGCACATAAGCCCCTGACCAGCCTGCCTTTCTCCGGCCCGCCGAAGTATTGCGCCGGGGCGATCTGGTAATAATGATACATTATTAGGTCTCTTGTGATACCGTTAATGGACGTTGCGAGTATATTAAATATGTCATCGATATGCAATTTCGGTTTAATGCAGCCTTTGGAAATTTTTCGGGCCAGAAAATGATAAAGTTGATCCCACATATAATTTTGGTTTTCTATAAATAAAGTATTTTTTGTTAAATATTTCATTCTGGCCCTGTCGCTTGCATATGTGGAGCACAATTCATAATATATTTTGCCTGCTCCGATATAATTGTCTAAAATAGCCTTTTCCCATATGCCGAAAATATCGCAAATGACGCTTTCATGGGTTTTACCGGAAGTTATGGCCTCATCTGTCAGTGTTTTTATGTCGTATGTTACGCATTCTTGGTTGATCAGCTCAACTAAGATCACGTCTATGTTGGCAAAGTACCTGTATATATTTCCTTGGCTGAACCCGCACTCGGAAATGATGTCCCGCATCGAAACCGTGTGCATGGGCTTCCTCATGCAGACTACGTACGCCGCGTGCAGGATTGTGCTTTTTTTCAGCTCCAGGTAGTCAGAACCCATTTTGGGCATACTAGCATCCACCTCGCATATAAATGACATATAATTCATTTATATTACATGAAACAATGATATATGTCAATCAATAAATGATAATGCGTTCACTTTTGAGTTAATGTTGGCAATGCAATTAATTGGGCGGTGTGTTTATAATAGATCAGCGATGTTGTATAATATTGACGAAGATGGCAATATATATTGCAGATGATGGTAAAACAGACGCAGGGGGTGCTGGCGTGGTTGGTGGTGACCAGGATGGGATATTCATAAATCAATTTACATATTCCAAAGGGCACATAAAAGAGTACGCGAAATATTTCCATTTTACGAAACTCCCAAGAGTTATTTTCAACGGCATATATATGATGATTTTTTTGGCTGGCGCCATTTCGCTTGTCTCCGGCCAATGGTTATTTGGCGAATACATGCTGACATATCTATATATCGCAGTCCCAATCTTGATGTGGTCATTGAAGATATACAGATACAACAATTATATCAACCTCAGTTATAAGCAACAGCTTGATTTGAACAGGGGCGCGCCGTACGAGGTGAAGGTCACTGTGGGCGAAACCAGGATAGCGCTATTTAATGTTTCAACAGGGTCTTCCACAGAGCTGGATTATTTGCAACTAAAGAAGAAGATCATCATTACGAAAAACTGCTACATTTTGTCCTCGTCGTCGAAGCTGAACGTTGTTTTGAGAAAAGACAGTTTCGTCAAAGGTTCGCCAGAGGGGTTCTTGCGGTTCATGATCGACAAGGGCTTTGTATAGGGCGCTCCGCCATCGGGGCGCCGAAATGGCATTTCGCAATAATAATTTTAACCATAATCGTAGGCGATTGTACTAAAGGAGGCACGCCATGTTACCGACAGTTCCGTTCGGGCCATACCAAATATCGCGGCTGATCATCGGCGGCAACCCATTTTCCGGCAATTCCCATGTTTCGCGCGAAATGGACGACGAAATGATGGACTATTTTAACACGGAGAACATTAAAAAGACCTTGTTCAACTGCCAGAGGGAGGGCGTAAACACGATGCAGCTCCGCGCCGACAGGCACTTGACCAGGGTCATACGCGAGTACCGCATGGACGGCGGCACGATGCAGTGGATAGCCCAGACCTGCCCGGAGCTCGGGGACTTTGGCGGCAGCATCAGGGGGATCATGGGGTACAAGCCGATAGCCATCTACCATCATGGGACAATCGCCGACAACCTCTTCAAGGCAGGCGACATTGATGAGCTGAAGTCCAGGCTCGCCGCCATTCGAGCGACTGGGGCGATGGTGGGGCTGGGCACGCATATGCCAGAGCTCATCGAGTACGCCGACGCACACGGCCTGGACGTGGATTTCTATATGGCGTGCGTGTACAACTTGAGCAAGGTGCAAAGGGAGTCCAGCTCCGTCACGGGCGTCGCGAACAAGGGAGAGCCTTTCGACGAGGAGGATCGCCCATTGATGTACCGCGCCGTGCGCGGGACTCAGAAAACGTGCCTGGTGTTCAAGATACTTGGCGCGACTAGGCGCAGCGCGACTCCTGCGGACGTCGAGGGCGCCTTTGGCGAGGCTTTCGAAAACATAAAGGCGAACGACGCTGTCGTGGTCGGCATGTTCCCCAAGTATTCCAATCAGGCATCTGAAAACGCAAGGATTGTCAGGAAGGTATGCGGAGTATCATAAAACAATCTTAGTGTAGGATATATGTTACTGTTAGAATTTTTAACGTAGTATCTTTATTGTTTTAGGATCCATGTATTTGTAAGATTAATTTCATTTTGAATTTTTTTCGTTGTACATATGTTTGAATAGAATCTGTGTCTATGACAAGAACCTGCTTAGGCGGCCTCGGGAGTATATGGCGAGGGCATGCAGCGCGCGGGTCATCGCGATATATAAAAGCTTGTTGTCCAGCTCGTTGAAATACTGTTCCTCCGACGCGTTGGCTATGCATACGGCGTCGAACTCCAAGCCCTTGACGTGGTACGATGGGATCAGCTTGATGCCCTGCTCGAAGTCGCTCTCCGCGCCCGTAACCATTTGGATGCCCGCCGGCAGGAGCTTTTTAAAAAGCTTTGCCTCGGCAGCCGTTTTGCATATGATGGCTATCGATTGGTATCCCGCCGCTTTGTACTCGTCGATTTTTACCTTGATGGCCGACGCGATAGCTTCATTGCTTTCCTTTTGGAATATCTCCACCGGGCTCCCGTGGCGGATGACCGGTTTTGCCAGCGGGACGCCGGGCAGCGCCAGCTTGCCTATCACGACGTTGGCCATTTCCATGATTTCGACCGTCGTCCTGTAGCTCTGCTCCAAAGTCGCCACTTGCGGCCTGTCGAATATTATTTGGCTGTCGCCGCCCGACGGCGACGTCAGCTCGCCCCAGTTGCCTATGCCTTTGTACGAATATATGCCCTGGTGCAGATCGCCGAGGATGGAAAACGAGCCCGTCCCAAGGATGAGTTTTAGCACGCGGAACTGGAATATGCTAAAGTCCTGCGCCTCGTCTATGACGATGTGCTTGATTTCCAAGGGGTCCTCCAGGCCGTGTACTTTAAAGCGGAGGAACATCAGCGGCGCCAGGTCCTCCGACTCGACGCGCCCGCTCCCGACGACGGCCATTGTATGCCGCGAGACCACCGCGCACTCTTCAGGCGTAAATACCCCCTTTGCGAGGTAGTTGAATATTTTACCGTTACCTATTAAGCCGGTATAGTACGCGAGCGCAGGGTGGATTTTGAATTTGTTGAGATAGCTGGGTATAGCGGTTTTGCATCTGTTAAGGAACTTCGTTATTATGCCGTCCCGCTCTGCGAGGAGATCGATGATCTTTTGCCTGCGGGCGGCGCTGTCGCGCATACGCTTGAGTATTGCATTGTGCTTTACCCCGTAGTCGGCGTGCAGTTCCTCTACAACCCGCTTCTTCTCCCTCCTGAGTATGTTGGACAGGCTCTTTTTTATTTCCCGCAGCCGCACCGACAGCGGCAGGTACGCGTAGTCCACAAAAAACATTTTCGCGATTATGTCGTGCGGCACGATCTCGAAGCCTTCAATGACGAACGCGGTTTTCGGCAGGGCGGACTTTTCGATCCATTCGAAATAGCGCTCAAAGAGCCGGTAGAATTCATACGAGGACTTGATGCGCGCTGCGATGCGCCAGTCGGCGGTGGCGTCTGAGCCGGTTACAGAAGCGGCGGTTGCTGGGGGGGTGGCGGTTGCTGGGGTGGCGGTGGTTGCTGGGGTGGCGGCGGTTGCGCCTCCTTCTATCCATTCCGACAGCGTCTGTACCGCCGGTTTGATGCGCAGCCTGTGCCCGATGACATTTTGGGCTAAGTCCTCATATGTCGTCTGGACGACGTTTTCCACGCCCAGTTCGGGTAGCACGCCCGAGATATAGCTGAGGAAAAACTTGCTTGGCGCGATGATCATGATGTTTTTCGGCTTGACGGTTTCTTCGTATGTGTACAGCAGATAGGCGACTCGGTGGAGCGCGATTGTCGTCTTTCCGCTGCCCGCCGCGCCCTGCACGATGAGGGGGCGGAACATATCGGCCCTGATGATCCTGTTCTGTTCGGCTTGTATGGTCGTCACGATATCATGCAGCCTGTTGTCTTTGCTCGCCCCGAGCGCAGCCTGCAGGAACGTGTCGTTTGTTGTGATGTCGATATCCATCACATCTTCAAGCTTGGCGTTTTCGATGACAAATTGCCGTTTCAGCGATATATCGCCGCTGATCAGGCCGTCCGGGCAGTCATATGCGGCTTCGCCGATGCGGCCCTCGTAATACAGCGTAGACACGGGCGCCCGCCAATCGATGATCAGCATGGCGGAGCCGCTTTTGTCAAAGAGCGTCATTTTTCCGATATAGAGCTTCTGCGGGCCGCCCTTGCCCTCCTCAGCGAAGTCCACCCTAGCAAAATACGGCTTTAGCAGCGCTTTCGCCACGTCCCGTGTTTTTTGGTGTAAAAATTCCTGTCGGTTGATGTTGGTGACCAGCTCGTTGAACTGCTCCGGGTTGTCGTCGTTGTAGTGCTCGAGCGAATATGCCACGCTCACGTCAATTTCGCCCCTCTGTTTTGTGATCACTTTATTGTAGGCGTGCAAATAGCCGAGGATGTCGTCAAGCCGCGATTTTTCCTCGGCGAAGTCTGGATGTTCCACAGGAGCCACCTCCCTATTTAGTTTTCGGAAAAACAAGCGGATTCCAGTATAAGGCAATGCATAACATATGTCAAATAAATTTCGCGGGGCGCGGGCGCGGGGTGCGGGGGGCGGGCGGAACGCCCGCGTACCCAGGGGAGACGGGTGGAGTGGAGGCGTAGCCAGGATGGGCGGTGCGGTGGCGGCATACACAGTAGGGGGCGGCGGACGCGGGGCGGGCGGGACGCCCGCGTACCCAGGGGGGCGGGTGAAGCTGCGGCGTATTTGGGGGAATGGGTGGTTGTGGTCAGGCAAATGGGTTGTAGAAGCGGGAGCCGTTTGTCCATGTTACGACGAGCACGAACGCAATCAGCAGCGCGCAGGAAGCCACGGCTATCGCGTCGCGGCGCTTGAACGGGCGGGCGGAGTACCACGTCCGCTTCGGCTTTTTGCCGAAGCCGCGCAGCTCCATAGCGTTAGAGATGCTATTGATGCGATCGATGCTCGCCAATACGAGGGGGAGTATTATTGACGCAATGTTGCGCAGCCGCTTGAAAGCGTTGGCTTTTTTTGACATGTCAACGCCCCTGGCTTGTTGAGCGCGCGAAATGTTGCGGTAGTCGCGCTGGACATCGGGAATATAACGGAGCGCAATCGCCACGGAATAAGCGATGGAATACGGCACGAAGATCGCATTCAAGGAGGCGGCAAACTCGTTCGGCTGCGTCGTCAGGATAAACAGCAGAGCAATCGGCACAATGGTGAAATATTTGAGCACGACCGTCGCTTGATAAAATAGCTGCTCCGACGTGATTGCGTAGTTGTCGGTCAACTGGTGCAGCACGGTGCGCGTGCCGTATATTTTTACCCCTTCCTCCGGTGAGAAGATGAAGATGAAGATGGCATTGATGACCATCAAAAATAATATAAAATAAAAAACGTGCGCGATTTCTTTGAAGCGGATCTTCGACATGCCGAACAGCCACAGCGATATAGCCACCAGCAGGGCCAGCATGCGCGTATCGAAGCTAATCATGGCCGCGACAGACCAGAGCAGAAATCCTATGAGTTTTGACAGTCCAGTCAATCGGTGGATGAGCGTGTCTCGCTCGATATAGCCAAGTATTACTGTTCGCGCCAAGCGTCGCCTCCTCTGTGACTATGAAATGGGAGCAACCTATCCAATATTCTTGTGTTTATTGACGCATTCCGCGTTCGTCTTGTATGAACCTCCTGATGAACGGCTCTGGGGGCAAACCGGCTTTGATTGCCAGCTCGTACAGGGACGTCCGCTTCAGGTTCGCGCGGTCTATCACGCCCAGGTCGCTGAACACGGCGGCAGTCGGGCGGTCGGCGATAATCTCCCCTTCCGTCATTACTATCGCCCGGTCGGTGTACTCAATCGCAAGGTGCATGTCGTGCGTGATGAACAGCAGCGCTATGCCCGATGTATCTTTTAGGCGGAGCAAAAATTCCATGATTTCCGTGTAGTGCGCGTAGTCCTGCCCGGCTGTCGGCTCGTCCAAAATTAGCATTTCGCAGCCGAGTACCAACACTGCCGCGACCGTCACCCGCTTTTTTTGCCCGAACGAAAGCGCCGATATAGGCCAGTTGCGCATCGGGTATAAGCCGCAAATGCGCAGTGTCTCGAACACCCTCTCGCGCGCCTCTTCTTCCGCGACGCCTCGCGCGCGCAGCCCCAGCGCGACCTCGTCATAGATCATGGGCTTAGATATCATGTGGTTTGGGTCCTGCATGACAAACCCTATGTGCTTCGATCGTTCTGCGATAGAAAGCGGCGCAAAGTCCGCGCCTTTGTAGTATATCGTTCCCGAAGCCGACGGTTCCATGCCGCAGATGACAGCGGCGAGCGTGGATTTGCCGACGCCGTTGCGCCCGAGCAGCGCGACCGCTTCGCCCCGGTTGATCACAAAACTCGCCCCTTTGACAGCCTCCGTACCGTTGTCATATTGTTGGCGGATAGCTTCGACGCGCAGTAGCTCCGCTGCTGCGGACGTGTCTTCGACAATGTCGCGCGCACCAAACCATGCGCCAATCCTTTTTTTGAAAGGGGCTACATCCAAAGTGTCAATATTTTCAATGCCGCTTATCGCGTCAATGTTATCGAAGCAATCGAGTTTATCAGCGATTTCGGCTTCGCCGGCGCGGCCTCTTTCGGCACATTTAACTTCGACGCGGTCGCTATCGGCACATTTGACCTCGACGCGGCCGCTATCGGCACATTTGACCTCGACGCGGGCGCGGCCGCCCATTCCCTGCCGCGTTATCCCCGCCAGGCGCAGCGCCGTCAGGTAGAGAGGCTCCCGGATGCCGCCCGCCCTCAGCCTGCCCGAAAGCAACAGTTCCGCAGGGGCTGACTGGCTGACGACGCGGCCATCCTCCACCAATATCACGCGGTCGATGCTGCGGTGCAGCACGTCCTCGATGCGGTGCTCTATGATTATTATAGTCTTCCCGGTGATTTTATGGATTTCATCTATCAACTCTATCGCGTACTTGCCGGTCGCCGGGTCAAGATTGGCCAGCGGCTCGTCAAACAACAATACGTCCACATCGTCGACCATAACCCCGGCGATGGTCGCGCGTTGCTTCTGCCCGCCCGACAGTTCGTGCGGCGAGTTATCCAACATATTTTCCATATGGACGCGCCGGGCGGCGCCAAGGACCCGCTCGTGCATCGCCGCCATTGGCACGCAGTCGTTTTCGAGCGCAAACGCGATGTCTTCGCCGACTGAAAGGCCGACAAACTGGCCGTCGGGATCCTGCAGCACGGTGCCTACGCGCTTTGATACCTCGGTTAAGCCCGAGCGGCCAACGTCGAGTGAGCATACTATGACGTCGCCGTCAACGACTGCTGCGATGGCGTGCGGGATCAGCCCGTTGATCATATGCACGAGCGTCGACTTCCCGCTCCCACTCTTTCCTGCGATCAGTATCTTTTCGCCCTTGAAAATTTTAATCGAGATATCAAAAAGCGTAGGCTCCGCCTGGCTTTTGTATCGGACAGCTTTAGCTTGAATATCGATTACTGCTTCTTTGGCTTTGCTCAATTATACTTCGCCTTAGCGCACAATGACGTAGACATATACCTCGGTATATCTGCACATGCCTTGGAATGCCTTTACATGCATTTGTATGTCTTTACATACCTTGATATGTCTGGATATGTTTCATTCTTTTTTCAGATCGGTGGATTGCGACTGGATGCGTGAATACGCGTATAGAAGGATCGTGCCCAGCACCAAAATATTCACAATGTTGCCGATCCCGGCCACCAGCCCCTGCAGCCACACTTTATCCGCCGGTTCGGCATACATCAGTATGTCGAGCGATGGCGCGACGCCTACCCAGCAAACAAGGTTCGCGGCAACCTGCACGACGTTGAACACAATAATCTGTCTGAGCTGGAACCCACCGCCTTCGGCTTTGTACCATTTGGCAAACAAGCCGATCAACAAGCCAAGAACCCCCGTCGCTATCTCCCAGCTCCACCATATTCCGTACGACGTCACGTCCGCGAGGACATGGCCGATCAAGCCGCCGAGCGCGCCGCACACGGGGCCGAACAGCGCCGCCATCATGGCGAGCAGCCCGTACGCGGGCACAAAGTCAGTGTTGGGGATGCCGGTCGGAATCCGGGCAAAACGCATAAGCACAAAAAACAGCGCTGCCGTGACGCCGGTAGAAACGACCGTTTTAACCGATAATTGTTTCATTGTATCAACGCCCCCTCAAATTGAATATTAATCACGAATGATGTTAAAGTGACATGCCCTGGTAATGCAATTTTATTAGAGGCGATACCCAAAGTCAATAATAATCCATGGGGCGCGGGGGCGGGCGCCGGGACATCGATTATACGGCATGATGAGGACATCGAGTATACATCGCGATGAAGACATCGATTATACGGCGCGATGAGGACATCGCGCCCTACGGATGCCTATTTTTCGTAGGGTGCGATGTCCTCATCGCACCGAAAATTTATTCGTACTCGACATAGGGCTCACCGGTTTCTATCCATATCATCTCTTCGCGCCAATCGACATTGAAATCGATGGCACGGCCAATATCGCGCAGTTTGAAGTAGTTGTTGCCATCAATATTATATGCCGTAAAGCTGACTTCCCTTCCGTCCAGGTATATTTTTGACGTCGTCGGCATCGGCGTTTTGTTGCCCGTGCCCTTACCGGACATTTCTCCGCCGACCGGTACGTAAGGAAGGCCGCTTGTAAGCGTTATCGCGTCCCGCTCGTCGTCCCAATCCACGGAAAACTGCTTCGTGGTGTCGACCAAAATATATGCGATGTCGCGCAGCTTGAAATAGTTGTTGCCTTCGATCAAATAGGCGTCGAATGTAACCGGCCCTCGGTCGATAAGGACCGTCGAGTCGGTGGGCGACGCTACAAGGCTCTGCGGCCTCCAGCCATTGGGCGTAGTACCGCCCGACGATGTGCCCGGTGTGCCGGATGGCGTTGCGCCGACCGGCTTCCCGCTTTGGTCGGTCAGCAGCTTCCAACCGGTCAACTCGACGTCATCCACGTCGATGTCACGAAAAAAATCTTCAAATTCCTCAACCGACATAACGCGCCTCCAGTAAGGCGTCATGACGGTCAATACAATGGTTTCCTCATCGATGTATTCATATTCATACTCCGCAACGAGCACGTTGACATTTCCGTCGACAATCTTTGTATAGCGCCCGCCCCCGCTCCATGCGCTGGACGAGCCGCTGCCATGCATATACCCCAGTACGTTGATGCCGTCAAATAAGTCGCGATATCCTCCCCATTGCTCTATGCGAAGGAGCTCGCTGCCGTACCGGGTATAGATGAACACGCCTCCCCCGCTTGTCGCCATTATAAGTTCGTTTACGCCATTACCGTCGATGTCATAAAATGTATATGCGACATCAGCGATGTCGTTGCTTGGATAACCGCCCACGCCGATGATGTACCAATCGTCGTGATCGTTGCGAATCCCGTTGCGCGCCTCCTCGAACACCGTCGCGTACGCGAGCTCGTCCGATGCATAAGGGTCTGCCGCCATGACGGAGGCAGGCATTGATATAAAAATAATCGCCAACATAAGCATCGACATATAGAACCAGATAAACCGTGTTTTCATAATAATATCCCCCATACAAATGTAAATGTAATTGAACATACAATCGGTCGGCAGTCATCCGTTGCATTTGACCGCTGCGTCTGACCTTTGCAATTATATGATTAGACGTAATCCGCCAGGGAATTGTTCTATGCATTTCATCCGCCGAGCAGCGTTAAAGCAACATCCGGCTTGTTCGTAATCACCGCGTCCGCCCCCATGTCCAGCAGGCACTTTATGTCTGCCTCGTCGTCTGCCGTCCACGCGTTCACGCCGATGTTGTGCCTGTGGCAGCTTTCTACGCACGCCCTGTCCAGCACTTGATAATGGGGGTGTATGTAGTCAGCTCCGATGCCGGCGGCGTATTTCCATACGTCTACCAGATAGCAATCATAGAGTATCCCCGTTTTTACGCCGGGGCAAAGCTTTTTAATGTCCACCAGCACCCTGTGGTCGAAGCTAGATATAATAATCCTGTCCAGCAGGGCCGCGTTGGCGCCCACACACGCACCGGATATAGCCTCCGCCACCAGCTTGACCAGTTCGGCGTCGTATGCGGCAGGGTTTGATTTGATCTCGATGTTGAGCGCCATATCATTACCAGTCATGAACGCCAGCACCTCGCAAAGCTCCGGGATTTTCTCGCCTGCGAAACCTGTGCCGAACCTGGCGCCAAAATCCAATGCCTTCAGCTCCGCCATTGTCTTATCCCCGAGAGCCCCGGCGCCGTTGCTGACCCTCTCCAGAGTAAAGTCGTGCGCGACCGCCAACCGATTGTCCAATGTCCTGTGGACATCCAGCTCAATCCCATGCGCCCCCTGCCCCAGCGCCGCTCGAAACGCCGCCATCGTGTTTTCCGGCGCATAGGCCGAAGCGCCCCTGTGCCCAATAACCTTCATAATAAAATCCTCCAAAATAATCTATAATTCTATATAGAACTCAACCTGTGGTTGCAAATTTATTTACACCGCTTAATCAATGATACATTCCGGTTCCCCCAAAACAATTATATTATAGAAAAAGCAAAAACGTCTGCATAAACATTAAAAATCGAAAGCATGTGAATAAAATCGAATACAAATAAATAAAATGAAGGAGATTAATATGGACACGGATAAAACCGGGGCGCGGATAGCGTCGATGCGCAAGGAGCGGGGGTTAACGCAAGAGAGCCTTGCGGAGATGCTGGGCGTCAGCCCTCAGGCGGTTTCAAAATGGGAGAACGGGCGCGCGCTGCCGGAAACCGCGCTGCTGCCGGGCTTGGCGAAAGCGCTGGAAACAAGCATCGACTCGCTGTTCATGGACAGTAGCCTCCGCATCCTATCAGCATTTTATGGCGACGGGATAGAGAGCCACAATGTGGCAAACCGCCTGAACAGGCTCATTGAGGACGGCGCGCTGGAAATCGACGTCAACGGCACATCGCTTGCCTGCCAGATAGCTAATAACCGTCCAAGGTACCTGATCGTCAAATATCAAGAGGAACAGGGCGTCTTTTACGCATATGCCGGCGAAGGCGACCGTTTTTCAATTGATGCCGGGAGCCGGACAGGGAGCCGGACAGAGAGCCGGACAGGGAGCCTGGCCGAGAACCGCGTCGGGAGCCGGGGCCTTTCTCCGTCCGACAAGGCTGAAATCGTCGCGGCCGCTTACGGCACGGCCAGGGCGCATTACGACGCCATGGGAAAGATTGCGCACTATAAAGTATTCGGCTGGGGCGAATACAGCGCGAACCACGAAACATTTCCCAGCGATCCCGCGAACGATGAACCGGAATACCTGACTTTCGTATATATGAACCGGGACGGCCTGCACCTCATCACCTGCGAGGAGGGCGAGAGCATCGCATACAACGGCGACAGAACCGGGCTGTACAGAAAGCAGCAGACAGGCGAAGCGTTCATCCCAAACGTCCCGATGCTGCCGCCGTTCGGCAAGGGCTGGGAATGCTCATGGGCTGCCGCGCTGACCGCCGCGCTGCAGGCGATGAGCCACGCGGCGAGCTATGAGCAGGTGATGGGCGTGTCCGGCGCATGCTACAGGCTCGCGTTCTGCTCGCCGGGGTGGGACTACAGCTCGGTAGATGGGTTAGTCGCGTACGACTACGCCACCCCCGCTTTCAAGGCGTTCGGCTATGCGGAGGAGCGGCACGGCCACGTCGAAAAGGCGGACAGGGCCGCCCACCGCGAGCGGATTATGAAAGACATCCGCCGCTGCATGCCGGTGCTCGGCATAAACCTGCGCGTCGCGGCCGAGTGGGGGGTCATATGCGGCTACAGGGACAACGGGGAAGTGCTGTTCTGCCGGACAAAGTACGACAAACCCACCATCGAAAATGATCCGGAATTCATGCGAGGCCGCCCGGAATTCAAAAAGGAATGGCTCGGGCCATATAATTACATGCAGGTCGACAATTGGCCGTTCCTCATTTCGTATTTCACCGATCACAACCACCAGGCGCCGAGCGATGCGGAGAACCTCGTAAATTCATTGAAGGTTTTCGTCGACTGCTCCGGGCAGGAAAGGGACAGCGGCTACCGCATGGGGTTCCAGGCGTATAAAGTATGGATGGGCGACCTGCTGGACGACGAGTGGTATGAAAAAAACGACGACGAGCAGCTTGCACGGCGTCTATCGGTCAACCAATTCTGTACGCTGGCGCTGCTCGACGCGAGACGCGCGGCGTATGCATATCTGAGCGGCAGCGCGTCCCTGTTGCCTGGAGTGGACGGCGGCTTGGGAGGCAGAGTGAGCAGTGGCTTGGGAGGTAGTGAGAGCAGCGGCGTGGACGGCGGCATAAATCGGATTGCCGAACTGTTCCGTATCATCGCCGATAATGCGGAGCGAATACATAGGATGCTCGACAGTGGCGAGTACCTGGAAGGGGCGCGGGCGCGCCGGTTCTGGACAGCGCAAATGCGGCAGGAGCAGGCGGGCCTGCTGGCGCACATGCTGGATGCCGAACGAGAGGCGGCGTCACTCGCGAAGTCTTATATAGAGTCTAATTGAGTCGCGGTTGAGGCGGTTGAGGCGCGGTTGAGTCGCAGTTGAGGCGGTTGAGTCGCTCGAAGAGTTTGTTTGACGGGTCTATATTAATTAAAAAATGTATGGTATCATGCGGTATATAATTTTCGGGGGTGTGCCGTGTCATGAAAACAATCATTATCGGGGCTGGCGGCATCGCGGAGCCGCACGCGAGGGCCCTTACGGCCCTCGGGGTCGAGATTGCCTTTGTGCTGGACGTCAACAGAGACAGCGCTGCCGCGCTGGCGGCTCGCCACGGGGGGCGCGTGATAGACAGCCTGGACGAGCAGTCGCTGGGCGAGGTAGACATAATCCATCTGCTCACCCCGCCATCGCAGCGTGTGGAATATGTACGCAAGGCAGCCGCCGCCGGCAAACACATTTTGATAGAGAAGCCCATCGCCGCTTCGGTCGAAGACGCGAAGGCGATCATATCGCTGGTTGAAGAAAGCGGCATAAAGCTGATGGTCAACTTCAACCACCGCTTCCGCGACGGCTATGTGATGTTAAAAGATGCGTATGATAGCGGAGCCCTGGGCGGCATCGTCAGCATATACTCCCACAGGCTGGGCGTCGGCCACGGCTTCCTGGGCGCGCTGAGGCCGAGCTGGCGCACGCAGAAGGAGTTCATCTGCGGGATGTGCGTCGAGTCGCTCTCGCACGACATCGACATGATAATGCAGATCGCCGGCGGGGTCGACTCGGTCAGTGCCGTTGTAGGCGAATCGCTGGCGGAGCTGCCCGGCTTCGACAACAACGCGAGCGTCTCTTTCCGCACGGACAAAGGCGCCGTCGGGTCGATCCACGCCAGTTGGTCCTCACACCTCGGGCACAGCGAGAGGGGGGTAATCGGCACAAAAGGGAGCGCGGTGATTTCCGGCGGGGACCTGTTCAATTTCGAGGAGTTCACCATTAAAACAGAGGACATGCCCTACCCCCAAGTCACCAAGGTAGGCGAGGTGTTCGCGCTGGGCAATATTGGGGAGAGTTCTTTCATCCGCACAAACGGGCATTTCATCGAATGCATTAAAAACGGCGGGGTACCGCAGGCGACGGGCAGGGACGGGCTAAACGCGCTGATCTTTTCGCGCGCAATCCTTGAATCTTCAAAGATAGGCAAGGCTGTCCCGGTAAATATCAGGAAATAATGAAATTGATTTATGTATTCGATAGGCGATTGTAAAAGTCGCGGACGCACAATGTGCGTCCCTACATATGGGCAGCCAATTTTGCATATATGCAAAATGTTGTAGGGGCGAACAGTGTTCGCCCGTAAAATGTCGGCTTTTACAATCGACTATTATTAATTCGAAATTTGGAGGTATTATATGGCTGTTACGTTAAAAGACAAGTTTTTGGGTACCATCGCGGGTTGCCACATTGGCTCCGCAATGGGCGCAGCAGTGGAAGGCATGACTTACCAGCAGATTGAATCGAAGCACGGCTATGTCGACAAATTCCTGCCGTACGAGCATTACGGCAACGGCTGGCTGCGTGAGCCGGGCACTACGGAGGACGGCGTCGAGCGGCAGAAACTCATGATTTGGGCCATCCTGGAGAAGCAGGACAGGGTCAGCGCGGAGGACGTCAAGCAGGCGTGGCTCAAGCACATGAACCCCAATGCGCCAGGCACGGTTTCGGAGCCTTTTGAGGGCATCCTCTATAAAATGGCGCAAGCGGGCATCCCCGGTAAAGAGATTGGGCGCTACTGCGACTACGCCGGGCTGAACAGTTTCGCACGGTCATGCCACGCAATCGGGCTGATCAACGCGGGCAACATCGAAACGGCGAAAGAGGACATCCTCGAAGTCGGCCAACTCTACCAGACAGCCAACAGCCGGGGCCTAAAATGGGCGTGCGTCACGGGCATCGCCATCGCAGCCGGCGCCGCGCCGGGGGCGACGGTGGACTCCGTCATTGCAGCCCTGTACGACAACTGCGACCCGGACATGGTCGTGCGCGAGCTGGACAGGGAGCTGAAAAAGACGCAGGGCTTTACGGACATACGGGAGATGCGCGTGTATTTCGACGACGTGTACGCCGGCAAAGGCCTCCCTTATGCGATGAGTTTCGCTAATGAAGTCGTGACCAAGGCCGTCTGCATATTCAAGATGGTCAAGGGCAACACAAAAGAAGCCGTGCTGGGCGGCGTGAACATCGGCAGGGACACGGACTGCCTCGCCGCCGTCGCGGGCGGCATAGCCGGGGCGCTGACAGGCAGCGCGAGCATCCCGGGCGAGTGGATTACCCAGCTCGACAAGGCGACGACGCTCAACAAGAACACGAACTCGCAGCGGACGCTCGCAGAGAATGCCGACGGCCTGTATGGGGCGTTCATGGCGAGAATAGGTAAAATGAAGGCCTACGCCGAAACGATGCAGGGCGCCGAGTAAAAAACCAAAAACGCCTCAATGAAAACAACCGCCAGTGCGAATAAAACTGGCGGCTGTTTTCGTTGAATCAGCATTCTAAGCAGCAGTATGGTTATGCCGCGCCTGCGCTTGGGCCAATACTGTTATGCATCCCCTTTAAATACGCATTTAACGCCTTCTGCCGGTTCGCCGTTCGCTATGGCGGGCTTGTGCGCGTCTTCGGGCATGACAAGGGCGAAGTAGCCTTCTTCGACCAACACTTGCGAACCCTTTACCGTGTCTGAAAAGAACTCTACGTCGCGTTCCGCTACATATTCCACAGACTGCGTGACATGCTTTGCCGGAATCCAATCAAGAATCTCCGCCCCTTTTATCACCACATGTATGTCCATATGGGTGTGGTGGGTTTCCCACCTGGCGGTTTCCGGCAGCTTGGTCGTATACTTAAAAGGCGAATAAACATATGGGCTTCCTTCGATCTTCGTCCTTTCAGAAGGGAGCCCTGTCAGTCCTTTTGAAAAAAAAGACGCCAGCCCCTCACAGTTAGGTATGATGTTTTTGTACCTGCCGATGTTTTCCAGTTTGTCAACGATCATTAAATATAACACCTCCAAATATTTTAAATTTTCTTAACATTCCAAATATTCCAGATGATCCATATGTTCCCATATGACTCTGCGCCCATATGACCCTGGGCCCATATGACTCTGCGCCCATGATTTCGCGCGCGCGACCGGCCACGCGCCCCCTATTGGCGGGCGAAGTGCGGGTTTGGCCGTTCCAGGCAATTGTAGCTCATGGCCACTGTTGTGGCAATATTCACTATTTTCTCGATGCCAGCAAATTAATATGGGCAAGAATGCTCGAAAACAGCCATATGCGCAGTATCGCGCAGCCAATGGAAAAATATGCGCATGAGGTAAAACATGCGTATATACATTAATTCATTTATTAATATAATTGTTGAAGAGGCACCTCATATAACAACGTCGATAGCTATGATAACCAACCTAACAAACCGATACCAACGCACAGACAAGGAGGGACGCATGGCAGGAAAAATCAAAAACATCCTTATCACTTTGCCCATCAAGGATCACCACTTAAAGAAACTGACAGATTGCCTTGACCCCGATGCAAATGTCATCCAGTGTAGGCCGTCTGAAAAAGAGGCTTTAGCGGAGGCGCTAAAAATTGTGGATGTCGCCATAGTCGGCGGTGGGGTTGGCCGGGATTTGTTTACGGCGCCAAACTTGAAATGGATCCATTTTGACGCCGCCGGCTTGGACAACCTTGCCAAAACGCCGCTGCTGGACACGAACATCGCCATTACGGGTTCAGCGGGGCGAAGCGCGCCCGCCCTGGCGGAGCATGTGATATATTTCATGCTCAGTTTTTCATACAGGAGCCGGGCGATATTCGCATCGCAAAGCGAAAAGAAATGGGGCTATGAGGGACAGGAAGATACGGCGGCGCTGTTTGCGCAGACAATTGGCATCCTGGGGCTCGGCAATACCGGCGTGGCATTGGCAAAGCGCGCCAAAGCCCTTGAAATGACCGTACTCGCGCATAAGAGGAGCAATATAGAAAAGCCTTGTTACATTGACACGCTGTACACAGAGGAAAATGGGGACAGTATAGACGAAATCGTAGAGAAAAGCGACTTCATAGCGGTCTGCACGCCACTGAACAACAAAACATACCACATGCTGGGCGAGCGCGAGTTCAAGATGATGAAGAACACCGCCGTTGTGGCTAATGTCGGGCGCGGCGCATGCATTGATGAAAAAGCGTTGATCGAGGCGCTCCGGTCGGGCGAGATAGCTGGGGCTGGACTCGATACTTTTGAAAAAGAGCCTCTGCCCGAAGATTCGCCTCTGTGGGGTCTCGATAATGCGATTGTCACTCCGCATTTTACGCCCCCCTGCCCGGATAAAATTGGCCGTTCGCTGGACATCGTAGCTGAGAACCTCATACATTATCAAAAAGGGGAGCCCATGAGGAACCTCCTGACCCGCGCGGATATATTCGAGCTGGCTTGAGAAGATGTTTATGTAGATGTTTTAGTAGATTAATAAAACATATGAAAGGATGGGTATGATGATGAAAAAAGCAAGTCTATTGCTTGCCTTATTATTAACCTTAGCGATGCTGGCAGCATGCGGCGCCCCAAGTACATCAGTACCTGCGGGTACGACGGCGGCCGCGGCGACGACTGCGCAAGCGGCGGGAGCAACGGGTGGCGCCAGCGCCGGGGACGCGGGCGACGAAGACGCAGAAGATGATCTGGATGAAGCAGAGGCGGACGGCGCGGGCGCGCAGGAGCAAACCCAAGCCCAGGGGCAAACGCAGGCTGCTGCGCAAACTACCGCAGCCGCGACCGAGCCCCCAAGCGACGATCCCTCGACATGGCCTACGCTCACCTATTGGGCGGAGTTTGAAAGCAACGCCCAAAAATCAGTCTCTACATATTCCGATTTGCCACTGTACCAGGAACTAATGAAAATGATCGGCATCAACATAGTGTTCCAGCACCCGCCGGTCGGCGCTGCGAGCGAGCAGTTCAAGCTGCTTGTAGCTTCAAAGAACCTCCCGGACATTATTGAGTATGACTGGCTCAACCAATACCCACAGGGGCCCGAAAAGGCGATAGCCGATCAGGTAATTATTCCTTTGAACGATCATCTATTCACTGATAAAACGCCGTACCTTTCTGCCTTGCTCAGGGACAAGCCCGATGTGAACAAGGACATTCAAACATATGCAGGAAACTACTATGTCTTCCCTGCGCTGCGCGCGGACGATTTAATGGAGCAGAAAGGCGGCGGCCCGACGATTCGCGGGGACGCCCTGGACAAGGCGGGGCTGGAGCCTCCAAAGACGATAGCCGAATGGGAGACCATGCTGGTCGCGTTCAAGGAAATGGGCTTTGACTATCCTTTTACCGCGTCGGGGTTCATAGGTTCCATTTGCAACGGGGACATGCTGTTCCTGGGCGCATACGGGGTCGGCTATAATTATTACCCTGTCGACGGCAAGGTGTATTTCGGGCAAATTGAGCCGCAGTTCAAGGACTATCTGGCGCTGCTGAGGCGCTGGTACGATATGGGGCTCATCGACCCGGATATCATCACGAATTCCAGTTCCGACCTGGATGCCATCATGACCAGCGGCAGGTCTGCCGCAACCGACAGGTCCCCGGACTCAGGCATCGGCGTGTGGACGACTTCGATGCAAAAAACTGACCCTGAAGTATATTTCATCGCCTCCCCGTTCCCTGTGCTTAACGAAGGTGACACGCGCTACTTTGCTATACCCAACCGCCGCTATGCGGGCAGTTTTTCCGCAGCTATTACCACCGAATGCAAAGACATTGATACGGCGCTCAGGCTGCTGGACTGGGGCTACAGCGACGAGGCGGAGCTGTTCTATAATTTCGGCGTCGAGGGGATCAGTTTTGAGTACATCGACGGCGAGCCTGAGTTCACGGACTTGATAAAGTTCAACCCTGACGGGCTGAACCTAAAAGAGGCGATGATCCTCTGGGGCCGCAACACAAACGGCGGGCCGTTCCAAAAGGGCGCCGGCGCGATCAACTCGCAGCGCACCTTTGACGAACAAAGGGAAGCGCCCTATATCTGGGCCAACTCCCTAAATTATGACAGGCTGCTGCCGGTGCTTGCGTATACGCCGGAAGAAGCCGCCGAGTATGCGGACATCATGAATGAAATCAACGTTATATCCGAAGAGATGTGCGTGAAAGTCATGATTGGCGATCGCGAAGTGGATGATTTCGACTCGTATGTCAACAGCATGAAAAACGCCAACATTGAGCGCGGAATTGAAATTGTGCAAGCCGCATACGAAAGATATCTTAGCCATTAAATAAACACGGGCAAGGCAGACCGGCGCCGTGCGGCGCAACGCGGCATAACGCAGCATAACGCAACGCGGCGCCGGCCTGCCCGTGCAATAATTTATGCCTGGAGGCGCGAACAACACGCGCCTGAGCTCATATAAATCGCTAAGCCTTTCTATCGTAAAATAATAGCAAGCAATCATCCACAGGGGGGTGGTTCCATGCACAATAGTCTTAGACGCCGCATTGTTAAAGATTTTCGAAAAAATAAATATTTGCTCATAATGATGCTGCCAGTCCTGGTTTATTTCCTTATATTCCATTACGGCCCTATGTATGGGGCTCTTATCGCTTTTAAGAACTATGCCCCGAGGCTCGGTCTATCGGGCAGCCCATGGGTCGGCTTTAGCAACTTTCAAAAATTCCTGACGAACTATAGTTTCTGGAATGTTTTCCGCAATACCATCACCATCAGCCTCGGCTCCATAGTGTTTGGCTTTCCCGCGCCGATACTGCTCGCGCTGCTGCTAAACGAGGTGCGCCATGGCTTTTACAAGAGAACCGTGCAGACCATCACATATATGCCGCACTTTATATCCATCATGGTCATCTGCGGGATATTGGTCGACTTTTGCTCCAGCAACGGCATTATCACACAGGCCGTCTCCGCGCTGACAGGCACGGAAAGCCGGAACCTTTTGACGAGGCCCGAATTATTTAAAACACTATACATCAGCAGCGGGATTTGGCAGGAGATCGGCTTTAGTTCTATAATTTATTTGAGCGCGCTTTCGCGGATTGACGCCGAACTGTATGAGGCGAGCAGCATAGACGGCGCGAACCGATGGCAGCAAATGCGAAGCATCACGCTGCCCGGGTTAATGGCTACAATTATAATCTTGTTTATCCTCCGCATTGGCAGGCTCATGGGCGTCGGCTATGAAAAAATCCTGCTGCTTTACAACCCAAGCACATATGAAGCTGCGGACGTCATATCCACATTTGTCTACAGGCGCGGCCTGCTCAATATGGAATACGGCTTTGGCTCGGCTGTGGGCCTTTTTAACTCGCTAATCAATATGACGATGCTGATCACCTTTAACCAAATATCCAGAAAAGTGGCTGACCAGGGCCTCTGGTAGAAAGGCGGCGATAAAACATGGCCATAAAACGGACTTTAAGCGACAATATAGCCGATACCATTATTTATGCGCTGCTGCTTGGATTGACATTGATTACATTATATCCTATGTGGCATGTGATCATGGCGTCGATAAGCGAAGGGAACCGGCTCATCCGGCATCAGGGGCTCATAATCTTGCCGCTTGGCCTGAACCTAGAATCGTACAGGCTCGTTCTGAACAATCCGTCTATTATCACCGGATATGGCAACACATTGTTCTATCTGATAACCGGCACCAGCTTGAACCTTGTCCTCACCACGCTTGGGGCGTACGCTCTGTCCAGGAGGGAATTTTTGTGGCGGACGCCGTTCATGATGCTCATATTGTTCACGATGTTCTTTTCGGGCGGGATGATCCCCAGCTTCCTTTTAATTGAAAGCCTGGGGCTCATCGACAGCAGGCTGGCCATCATCCTCCCCGGGGCGATCTCCACGTACAATATGATTATCATGCGAACGGCCTTTGCCGCCGTGCCGGAAAGCCTTGAAGAGTCGGCGAAAATCGAGGGGGCGAACGATTTCCAGGTCTTAATCAGGATATTTATCCCCGTTTCCAAAGCGGTTATCGCGGTCATGCTCCTATACTACGGGGTCGCGCACTGGAACGACTGGTTCACATCGATGCTGTACCTGCGTTCCCGGGAAAGGTACCCGCTGCAGATGATATTGCGGGAGATACTGATACTGAACAATTTGGACAATATGCGCGAAGAGATCGACTTTGAGCAGCTCGAACAGATTGGATATACTATTAAATATACGACGATAGTGGTGGCGACGCTGCCCGTTCTGCTCAGCTATCCTTTTTTGCAAAAATACTTTGTGCGGGGCGTGATGATCGGGGCAGTCAAAGGATAATCATACAAGCATATAATATATAAACCAAGCTAATCATTTAAAACAAACTGGCTATATAAAACCAAGCTGATTTAGATATGTTTGATTTTGCATTATAGAAGGTTATTGACGATGAAATGGAATGCCCTTCACAAAAAAAATTCCATGCTTATTCGTTTCTTGCTTTTCTATTTTGCGGTCATTATTTTAGTTGTGTCTGTTGTGCTGGTCATCAGCAGCTATACAATGCAAACGGTCAGGGCAGCCGCCGACACAGAGACCTTGTCCAAAATGAGCCGCGTCCGCGATTCGATGGACTCGCGCCTGGAGTATATCAAATCCTTCGCAGTAACAATCGCGACCCGCGAGGACGTTGTAGCGATCGCATCCGCCGTGTCCGGATACCGGCCCTTCCACATCTATCAGATATATAATTTAGTAAAAGAGCTGCGGCGGTTCGAAGTGACGGGCGACAGTTGGTCGGAAGTATACATATATTTTAGCAATGAGAATGTAGTTGTTAACCGATCGGGCCGAAAAAACGCAAAGCATTATTTTGAAACCAGCGGGTATGACATTTCGTTCAGGGAGTGGAGCGCAACAATTGGCGCGCAATACTTCGCCGAGTTCAAAGTGTTCGGGGACAGCGAGAAGGATGTCGAGTTTTGGTTCCCGCTGTCCGGCCACTCGCAGGGGCAAAAGGCCGGCGTCGTGGTATTGCGCCTCCGCAAAGATTTGTTCCAACAATTGATGGATAGCATGCTGCGCAGCGACGATGAGCGGCTGTTTGTTATGGAGGGCGAACAGGTCCTTTTCTACGCCGGGCAGGGCGCGCATAACGGGCAGAGCACTCAGGGCGCGCCAGGCACTCAGGGGGCGCAGGGCGCGCACAGCACGCAGGGCACGCCGGATAATGACATTGGGCCTGAATATGGTTTAAATTTCAACATTATAAAGGCGTTGCCAATCGGCGCCGCAGGTAGCGTTGATCAATTTTTATATAATGATATGGTGGTAAACTCAATCGAATCCAGTATTTCCAACTGGGCCTATGTATCCGTCATGCCACAAAACTACCATATTGAACAGTCCCGGTTTATTCAAAACGCTGCGGCGATTTGCATAATTTTGACCATTATCACGACCGCCGTGTTCCTAACCATTGGCATCCGGAGCAATTATCTGCCGCTGCGGAATATCCTTGGCATAATCAACAATCGGTCCGAGGATTTGGTTCTATATGATAACGGCAATGAGGAGCGTGTGAATGACTATAAAGCGCTTGAACATTCGCTTGTGAAAATCCTGACAAGCTATGATACGGCTCGCAGGCAGTTGCTGATGCAAAAAGATGCAATGCGGAACAACACCTTGATTTCACTGCTTACAGGCATCCATTATGGGCTAGTGTCCCAGGATGATGTTTTAAACTACCATGAAATAGTTTTCAAGGGAGACAGCTTTATCGTATTTTTAGTTGATTGCAAACAAGACGCGGAAGTCGGCGCGGCTTTGCATGGAGCATCGCCCCTGCAAGCCGCCCCCATGGAGGAACAGCCGGGGTTGCCTGAGCAAACGCACGGTCTCTTGTCCGAGTACTTACCGGAAGAGATGACAAAAACGTTCGCCGAGCTATTAAAAGCCGATAATTTCGACGCATATGGGATTGAGTACAAAGGGTTCGCCACCTGCATTGTGTGCCTGCGCCCGGAAGGTACGCAGGATTTGGAAGTTACGCGTGTAAAGGAGCTGTTGACGCAAGGTCAGAACATTTTATACAACCGTTTTTTGACGTCGCCCCGGATCGCCGCCGGGGGGGTAAAAAAGGGCCACAACGGCATATCCGATTCCTACCGGGAGGCGATTGCCGTCATGGACTACATGACGCTCACGGGGGAGGACAACGGCAGCATAATGGAATACTCGTCCATTAAGGCGAGGGACGCAGCCGATGTTCACGAACCGAGCCGCTTGACTGATCTAAACAGGCTTACCAACCAGTTGGCGTCAAAAAATTTCACCGATGCGAAGGGGATGGTCGGGGACTTAATTGGCGGTGCTTTGGACAACGAGTACGACAAAAAATACAGCAACATGATAATATATTCCATCATCAACGCTTTCATCGACGGGCTCTCCATCCTGCAGGCAGAAGAGATCCAGGGGTTTGAAAACGCAGCCTCTTTTATACTGTCAAGCGAGTCGTTCTCCCAGCTCAAGAGTAACGCCAATGTCCTGCTCGAAAAGTTGGAGGACTACTACCAAAATGCACCTGCAAAACGTTCAAACGATATAATTAGCAAAATTATTATCTACATAGAAGAAAACTACGACAACACAGGGCTTGGGGTGACCCAAATCGCCTGTGAGTTTAATATGAAAGTTTCGTTCCTCTCGAAATTCTTCAAAAAGAAAACCGGGACAGGCCTGCTCGATCACATAACAAACTACCGCCTTGACAAAGTGCGGCAACTGTTGCTAAACACGGACAAAACCCTAAACGAAATAGCGAGCCAAACCGGTTTTATAAGCGCCGGGGCGCTGATCCGGACTTTTAAGAGGTATGAAGGGATCACGCCCGGAAAATATAAAGAGATGAAGAAAAAATAATAACAAGAAAGGTTGGGTAAGGTGGCTAAAATGGGAGACAATGTTAAAAAATGGTGGGACGGCTACCCATGGAGACTGATTCAAACGAACCTGCGGGAAATTGATATGGAGGATATCGACGCCGACGCATATGTACGCGAACTCAAAAGCTTCAAGGCGACTGTCGTGATGATAAACACCTCCGGCATTATCGCGAGCTACCCGACAAAACTGCCGTACCAATACCAGAGCCAGTACCTTAAAGGCGGCAGCCTGGAAAAGATAATCGCGGCATGCCACGGCGCGGGGATAAAGGTGCTGGCGCGCACCGATTTTTCCAAAGTGCGCTACCCCCTCTACCAAAAGCACCCCGAATGGGCATACCGCGACTTGCAAGGTAATATTGTAAATTATGAAGGCGATGTTCACTGCTGCGTCAACGGCGAGTACCAGCGCAAGTACATGTACGGCATTGTGAGGGAGACGCTCGAAACGCTCGACGTGGATGGCATATTCTTTAACATGGGCGGTTACCAGATCAGCGATTATTCTAACAATTACCATGGTTTTTGCCAATGCGGAAACTGCGCGAGGCTTTTCGGGGAGTATTCCGGGATGGAGCTGCCCAAAAAAGATACTGACGCCTCATACACTGCCTACTCCCTGTTCCGCCAGGAGACCATGGCGAAATACAACCGCGAGTTGATAGAGTTTATACAGACCATCAACCCAGAGCTCGCGATTTGCTGCGTGAGCGAAAAGCCCGACGGCTATATCAGGCAGGAGTCGAACACGGCGCTCGACAGGGCTTTGCCGCATTGGCAATATGACGCGACCGCCAGCACAAAATGGGCTGTGGCGAACTACCCGCACATGCTGGCAAGCACCAACTCCGTCGACTTCATCGACATCCCCGTCCGGCACGTTTCGGTCTCGCCCGCACAGCAAGGTTTGCGCCTCGCGCAGGTCCTCGCCGCCGGGGGGCGCTTGGATTACTACCTGATTGGCCGCCTGGACAACCATGAGGACAAGACCGGATATACGTACATCAAGGATATGTACCATTACCATGCCGCTAACGAAGACTCGTACCGCAGCCTCAAATCCGTCGCGGACGTCGCCCTGTTTAACACCTTTTTGGGGCGCGGCGCCCGGCGGCGCAATTCCGGAGGGGAGTTCCGGGGCTGGTACAGGTTCCTGGCAGAGACGCACCGCCCCTTTGACGTTGTCCTGTCCGAGCGGGCGGGTTCCATAGGCATAGACCGCTATAAGACGCTTATCCTTCCGGATTTGGACACTATCTCCGATAGCGCGGCGGCGCTGATCGATAAGTTTGTCGATGACGGCGGGGTCTTGGTCGCGTCCGGTTCCACCGGCTGGACCGACGACTCATATAAGCCAAGGGCGCAAAACGCGCTCAAGTCGCTTGGGATTGAAAGAAAGCATCTGTATGGGAACGTAAGGTCAGCGTATTTTCAAGTCGACAACGACGATATCGCCAAAAGCATGGCGCCATGCTCATTGATATATGCGGACGGCGATTATATTTACTCGGGCTATGACGAAAATGTCAAAGGCTTTATGCCCATGCGCCCGCCGCAGCCCTTTGGGCCGCCGGAGCGCTGCTATACAAAAAACACAAGCGACTGGCCCTGCTATACGATGAACGGGTACGGTAAAGGAAAGGCGTTCTATATGCCTTGGTACCCCGGAAGCATCTATTTGAGGCAAGGCTATGTCAACACTTTGAATTTTGTCGACGCGTTTTTGTCAAACGCAGCGGGCGCCGCGCAGATTGGCGGCAACTTGTCGCCTATGGTGGAAACGTCGCTGATGGAGGACGCTTCCGGCAGTTTCGCCCTGCTGCATTTGGTGAACGGTTCGGGGCATTTCGGCACGAGCTTCTTTGACCCAGTCCGCATGTACGGGCTCAATATCGTTCTGCCAAAATATGGCAAACTCCCAGCAAGCGTCGTTTCACTTGTAACAGGGGCGTCCTTGAAGCACAGCCTGGACGGAAGCGGAGGACTTGTGATCGAGCTACCTGAACTTGGCCTCTTTGATGCGATAAAAATTATTTACTAATTTAAGTGTGATCCGCACTGGGGCATGGACGGTGGTTGGAACGGGGACGGCGGCGGGCGG
>WRLR01000017.1 GCA_009777515.1 Oscillospiraceae bacterium
TATGATAGATTATCTTTGTAATTTGGCAATATTTTAAAAAGCAGAGTTTATTAAAGCAGTCCACAATATTAACACAATATTAACTTATGCGATCCTTATTAAAAGGTTAATAAAATGATTAATATCAATATAGCGGCCTTACATTACGGTTTGCGCATCGTTTAACATCCTTTGTTATATCTTAAATATATCTCAATGAATTAATAGGCCAAAATAAAAAATGGGAGGTATAAGCATGAAAAGAAACACCATGGCAATTATCGGCATGATTCTGGCTGTTATAATGCTGGCTTCATGCGGGGGCGCTGGAGGCGGCGCGACAACGACGGCCACAGCCGCCGCCACGACTGCCGCAGCGGCGACGACGGCCGCCGCGACGACAACCGCCGCTACTGCAGCGGCTGAAACGACTACCGAGGCAACCTCGGCGGCAAGTGATTTGCCGATTTGGTATCAGCCTTTGAGCGTGGGGCATAAAACAATAACAACAATCCGATCATATGTGCCTGATCGGGCGTATGAACCAGGAGACAGTTGGAATAATAACGTTTGGACCCGCGCAATCGAGGAAAAACTCGATATAACGCTGGAATATTTATGGGACAGCGCGAACACGGAATTTGTCACACGGTTAAACGTCGCTATCGCTACAGACGATTTGCCGGATTATATGGCAATACCATATAACCAGTTCTATATTATGGCGAAAGCGGGAAAATTAAAACCCATATATGATGCTGCCGTACAATATGGTCATCCGGAGTATGTTCAACAGGCATTAACGGCTGGGGATGGAATAATGGTCAAGCAATGTTCAGTGGAGGGTGAGTTGTATGCCCTCGGGGCTTCTTTTTCCGGCGTTGATGGAAATATGTTGTGGTACCGAGACGACTGGTATGCTCAAATGAATAAAGAAGGTCCTCCGCAGACAATTGATGATGTTATCGATATGATGCGTTATTTCGCAAATAACGATATGAACGGTGACGGTACGGACACATATGGTTTGGCGGCGCACGAGACATTGTTTGAAGGAGCGGCTGGATTTGACGGTTTCTTCAGCGCATACGGCGTTTATCCGCATATTTGGAAGATGCTTGACGACGACACTATCGTACACGGCTCTACGGTAGATGAAAACCGCGAAGTATTGCGTATCCTTCAGGGGTTCTATAACGAAGGCATTTTGCATCCGGAATGGTACACTAAGACCGGTTGGGGTACTTTAGGCGACGATGTTGTAGCCGGACAGGTTGGTTTGGCAATAGGCAGTATCGCATGGGGTGACTGGAAATGCGCGCCTTTAATGGAAGCAATGGGAAATAACAACGCCACATGGACGAATATGCCTATACCCGGATTAGAAGGGCCGTATACGAATTACGTACCCGCGCAGCGGCGGCAATCCGACGTGGCGTGCGTTAATGCAAATGCGGACGATTATGTCCTGGAAGCTGCTGTAAAAATGTCTAATTTTAGAATTGGTCTCATGAACGGGGATATTGCCGAAGGTAAATACCACGACGTTCCAAATCCGGATAAACCGGGCGAAGTTATCAACAATTTTTTCCATGCGGTATTTATGGCAGGCGGCGGTTTAGGTGAATCCTGGAATTATGTGTGCGCGCTGGCAGTAACTGAAGCGCTCGAGAGTGGCGATACTACGGCTTTGAATGACGAACAAATGTCTTACTATAATCGATGCAAAAATTATCTGAACGGAGATTTCGCGGGATATACATCCTATTCTATATTTGGCCCGAACGGTTCGCAGTATACTGGACAGCTAATTAGAGAAAAGAACTTGCTTGAATTCAATCCGTTCTACGGCGCTAACACAGACACTATGAATGAATATTGGTCAAACATACAGTCAAAACGCAATGAAATTTTCACTAATATAATAACTGGCGGAAATGTAGATACGCTATTTGAAGAGTATATTAGTTTTTTCAATGCGATGAATGGGGATGTAATTACACAGGAAGTTAATGAATGGTATCAAAGCACTAAATAATTACGATCATGCTGGATGATTAAGATAGAGCAAATTTTTTTGTCAGGAAGCTGAGCGGCTTCGGCTTCTCAGCTTCCTATTTTTCCATAAAATTAACGATGCGTAACATAAAGTAGGTGATAAATCATGAGCGTACAAAGTCCGGTAGTGAAGGAAAAGATCGCCATTCGCTCGCATAAAAAAAGGAAAAAAGGGAATAACCTGCGAAATAGCACATTACCTCTGCATTTGATGCTTTTGATACCGGCAATTATCATTTTCGTATACAGTTACCTGCCAATGTTCGGAATTGTCATAGCATTTCAAAAATTTGACTTTACTAAGGGTTTAGCTGCTTTTTGGCAATCGCAATGGGTTGGATTGGGTAACTTCCGGCAAATGATCGCAATGGGCGAACCTTTACGCATAATTTGGAATACGGTACGGATTGCGTTCTTAAAGATCGTAATCGGTTTTTTTGTCCCCATCATTGTGGCATTAATGTTAAACGAAGTGAGGCGGAAACTATATAAACGGAGCATACAAACTATTATATACATGCCTCATTTTATCTCGTGGGTTTTATTAGCGGGAATATTAAAACAAGTCATTTCAATTGATGGTTTTTTAAATGTAAAAATTTTGAGCGCGTTGGGTATAGCGCCTGTAAGTTTTTTGTCCAGTAATACTTTTTTTGTGCCAATGTTGGTTGGAACCGATATTTGGAAAGAATTCGGATATGGTACGATAGTATACCTGGCGGCTATCACAAGCGTCGATCCAACTTTGTATGAAGCCGCTATAATGGATGGCGCCAGCCGATGGCGGCAAACATGGCATATTACTTTAACCGGTATGCGGCCAATAATCGTATTGCAAATGGTATTACGATTACAAGGCGTGCTTAACGCCGGATTTGACCAGGTATTTAATCTATATAACGCCAACGTATATCAAACAGCCGATATCATAGACACATGGGTTTACCGTATATCATTTGAGTCCGCGACCCCGATGTACGATAAAGCAACCGCGATAGGTCTATTTAAGTCTCTTGTTTCAATGATATTTATCTTGACCTCATATTTTTTGGCGTATAAACTCGCCAGCTATCAAATTTTTTAAGGGGGGTGTGTAAAATAGATAAAAGCGCGGTTGTCATTACGAAAAAAGGCAATAGAATAAAGCCATCGAAAAGCTACCAGGTTTTTTATGTATTTAACACATTAATGCTTACATTTTTAGCGGCGATATGCCTATTCCCCCTGCTCAATGTGTTAGCGATGTCTTTCAGCAGCGCTATCGCGATATCAAGGGGCGAAGTCGGGATATGGCCCGTAAGTTTTACGACGCTTGCGTACGAGCATCTGGCAACGCGTGCGGAATTTTGGAACGCTATACTAAACTCCGTGAAAAGATGCTTACTTGGTTGGGCAGTAAACCTCACGCTTGTTATACTCGTAGCCTATCCTCTATCTAAACCCAATTCGGTGTTCCCTTCCCGGACCAGGTATGTATTCTATTTTTTCTTCACGATGTTATTTGGAGGCGGTTTAATTCCCACATTTCTCGTTGTACGAAACACAGGATTGACAGATACCTTATGGGCGTTGGTTTTACCGGGCGGAGTGCAGGTATATAATGTAATTTTAATGTTGAATTTTTTCCGCCAATTGCCGCGGGAAATGGAAGAAGCCGCTTTTATGGACGGCGCCGGGCATATCACGAATCTTGTCAGGATCGTGTTGCCTTGCTCATTAGCCTCCCTTGCAACGATTTCATTATTCATTTTAGTCGGGCATTGGAATGAATGGTTTTCACCGATTATATACATGAGGAGTCATTCTAAATACCCTTTGCAAACATACTTGCGATCAATGCTGAATACGACAAACTTTCAAGTAAATACGCTTGGGGATCTCGAAACCATTAAGCACCTTTCCAATAAAAATTTAGCATCCGCGCAGATTTTCCTGGGTATGATACCAATTTTATGCGTCTATCCCTTTTTACAAAAATATTTCGCCAAAGGTATTGTGCTCGGTTCGGTTAAGGGATGACAGAACAAAAGAGCCGCCGCAGGGAATCGACATACCTGCGGCGGCTCTCTATTTACAAATGCTATAAAGCTAACCGAGCGTAATTATCGAAACGCCTTCGTATAAACCATAAGGAGTAAATATTCCTTCGTCGGGTTCATAGAACGAACCGGGCGCGACAATCCCTTTGACATTCAATTTGGAATGCGGCCCAAATATATTTTGCCCCGACGAGTAGACGTCGACGCGCAGGGTGTTTTTGCCTTGCGCTGCGCAATCGGTAATGTCCGCTTCGTAAGGATCCCAACCCAGAACCGCCACGGGATTATCGTTTACGAACACTTTCGCGACGACACCGTGAAAACCGTCAAGGCGTGTGTATACACGGCTACCGGGCTTAGATTTATCGACGTCGATTTCTGTGGCGTAGCTTATTGAGCCGCAGTAGAAAGGATGCCCCTGTTCTGCGGCGTTGCCCAAACCCGGCGCGGCGTCGTCCTTGATTATGTAAGGGCTGTAGTCCCCTGCGACCCTCGCGCCGCTGCCGCTACTGCCCCCGCTTTTGCTCCCGCCGCCACTAGCGCTTCCGCCGGGGCATGCGACCGTGAACCCGCCGATTAAATATACGCTTTCAATAGTTGTTTCAATATTGTATTTTCCGCTTAGTTCCACAATGTTTTCGCCTTTCCGGACCGCGTGAGAAGCCGGATAACTTATAATATCCCGATCATTAAACCAACCGTCAGCCGTTAGTTTTACACCGTTTAGAAATACATCGAAATGCTCGGGATATTCCGCCGCGACACGGAGACGCGATATGCCGTCTTCTGCATGGAATATATAACGCGCGCGAAGCGGTGTTTTTTCCGCTTTTTCTCCGTCAGTAAACATCCACGGCTGGCGCCGGTAATTGGGCGTTCCCCTGCTGATGTGGTTCCGCACTTCCAAATTTAATCCTGTCGCCGTACCGCTTTTTTCCCAGCCGTCGCCAAGCGTGACGGTGCAACTATTTATAGCTAGCATATTATCTTGCATACGCGTTACAATAAAATCCTTATATTGTTTTACCGAGATTATTTGCGGAGCAGATTTATCAGGACGTTTTGCGGGGACGGCGGGGTCGATCATATAGCAAACAGAGCCGCATGGGTGCAGACGTATTTTAATCGCGTCACCGTCATATGGCGTATCCTTTATTTCGCCTTTTTCGCAGTCGTATTCTACGGCGGCGCCAGTTGACGGCAGCATGAACTCCGCCGATTCATATCGGCTGATATTGCACAAGAACAGCAGCCGTTTTCCACCAATCCGGCGTTCATGCGCATATATGCTGCGCATATTCCCTGCCGAGGCGCTATCGCATGGGGCCAGGCGCAATCCGGACGCGCCGCGTTCACTCAAAACCTGCGCGACGCTGCCGATGGCGGCCTGTGGGACGTCGACAAGCAACTTTATCAATTCTTCCGATTTTTCACCACCGGCCATGTCGGGTTTACGCCCCGTGCTGACGATGAAGCCCCCTTGCCGCTTAAACTCGGCTATCAACGCGACTGTTGGCGCAGCGATTGTTATCGCCGGGGGCAGCACGAGATATGCGTACTCCATTCCGCCGATGCATATTTTCCCGTTCTTGACTTGCGCGTGACGGGCAAGTAAATTCTCGCTTCCGAGGTTATAGTATATCTGCCCCGCCGAGAGTACTACCAACGTATCGCGCGTTTCTTCCCCGATGTCAAGGAGCTGTTTGTTGTCACTAAGCGGAGAGTAGGCAGCGTATGTCGTCGAGTAATTATGCAGTACGAGCGTATCGGCAACAAAATCGCCTTCCGACAACACATAGCAAAGCCGACCAATATAATCACCGAGTATGCGGTACTCGCCCCACCATGGCTCGTTTATGAACGAGAGCGGGAAATCGCGTTTGCGATCGCCTTGCATCGACAGATAAAATAAATGTGGCACTATATAGTTGATGCCGAGCGCGAACTGCCAGTCGAGCATGCGTTTTTGGTCCTTAAACGACACGTCCCAGCCCCCGGCGCCGTGCGTCTCCGACATGACCCGCTTCTTGCCGGTCTGAACGGCAGCGCTGGTGACCTCCTTGACGATAAGATCAAAACCGAATTGCTCATGTTCATGCTCTTCTTCCTCGTTGAAGAGCATATCGATGCCGGGGATTTGCAAATATTCGTAGTGCGCCATGACATCGCCTTGCATGACTGTCAATGGGTAGTTATGCTCCCAGTAGTGACAGGTGAAATCCAGGTTATTGTTTTCGCACCAGTCGTATATTTGCTTTGTAAACGCCTCAAGAAATAGGTTGAACGATACATCGTAAAAGTCGAACCGCGCCTTTTCATAACCTGGGATGTCAAAAAACAACTTGGCGAACGACCCCCGTATGTCATACCCCTTTCGTTTTATGAACTCGTCTTTGAAACCCGCCGACCACGGCGCCGCCCCGAGTATGTCGGTTTCGTTGTTCCTGGCGAAGCGCGTTGCGATATTGGGCTCGTCGGCGAATATAGACGGCACGACATTTGTGAACCCCGCCCCGAAATATTCCCCGAAATGCTCTTTATACCAGTCATAGGTGATATTGATATAACGCGCCATTGCCGCTTTGTTAGTGGTGCTTGGGGCAGGGGCGCCCCAGCGAGGCGACGGCGGGCTTGTATACACCTCGAAACGATACGGTTTCCCGTCAGGCGACGTATAGTCCGCTGGCTCGCCCTCGCGCAGCACGATACATTGCGCCGCGAACTCCGGGTGATCGCGGGTGACGAGGCCGGCTGCGTTGCCGCTCGGGAAGCAGTCCTCGTCATAGAGGTTCGCGAACATCCCCAGCCTCTCGCCTTCTTTGACGCAGGCTTCAATGGCCTTTTCCCAATCCGCGCTCAAGTATGCAGTCTTCAAGCCAGCCCTGGCGTGCATATAATACCCGCCTAGCCCCTGTTCATGCATGCTCCGAATCTGTTCGATAAGCCTTTCTGGTATAAGCTCGTGGTTCCATGACCAAAAAGGCGCCGGGCGGTATTCCGCCTTGGGATTTTTGAATTGTACGGGATCGATCATAATTAACCATCCTTTCAATGTGCTATTTTAACCAATACAAACCAAAAAAAACAATGAAACCCAATCAAAACCAATGTCAACCCGTCAATACCTGTAACATCGATAGTTACCTTAATAGTCACCTTAATAGTTACCTTATTATATATAATTTTTATATATCTTTGTATATTATGGGCCTATATCCGATACTACAGAAACGGCGAGCCCGGCGGCGGTAACATGCACGCGGCGCTCACGGACGAAGGCGCATATATTTGGCTTCGTTTGCTCCGCCAGGCTCTGGTGAAGCCGTAGCCCGTGGACGCCTCCATGATAATCAGGTACTCCCAGTGGTTGTCGGTGAGATCGTCGCAATCCCTCGGCAGCGATGTGGCGTTGGCGGATAGGTTCGCATCGCCGCCGCCCTGCCCAGCATTCGTCCCATCCACTTGGCGACCTAACTGCTAGCGCTTTTGTAGTGCTTCAGGCCGAGGCGCCAGAACCACAGCGCGAATACCGTGAACGCCGCGACGATGCAGAGCGCGTGGGCCAGGCCCGGCGCTGTCAGCGTGTTCGTAAGCAACTGCGTGGGGACGGTCGCCATGACGCCGTAGGGCAGCGCGAAGTAGAACAGGATTTTAAAAAACCCTTTATAGACGACGCCGGGTATCTTAAAATTCATCATAAGCAAGTCGCCTTCCAACCGCTCGATGGACGTGGCGGATATGACAAAAAACGGGATGGTACGAATGATGACCTCCATGTCGTAGTACAGCAATGTCATAAGGATGACCATGCCCGAATAGGCGAGCAGCAGCGGCAGCGTGAGCCGGACGCCCTCCACGGCGGCGCCCCACGCAATAATGCCGCCGGAGAGCAGCAGGAGCGGGGCGGAGCCGAGGTTCACGTCCTCAAACGTGAGCCGGAGCAGCGTATTCCCCGGCTTTGTAATGTACAGGTCGAGCGCGCCCTCCCGTATTTTGCCGGGGACACTAACCAAGCCGAAGAAATAGATGACCATGTTCAGGCCGTTCAACATCGAAAACGTGCCGATGAAAATGAGCATCTGCCCCCGCCCCCAGTCGCCGATGCTGTCCACCTGACCGTAGATAACGGCAAACGTAATGAGCTGTACGACAAACAACGTGCCGTCTGCGAAGAACGCGGCGAAAAAGCTGAAGCGGAACGCCATTGTGCGCACCAGTTTCATCTTGACCAGCAGAGTCACAAACATCAAATTCCTTTTAAGCGTCATACGCCCACCCCCCTATATATGATATGCCACGCTTTTATACAGCACATTTTCATCCTCATCCGGAGCGTCATATGCCCACCCCCTCATATTTTTTGCGCAGTTTGCCGTATGCAAACTGGCTGATTGTCGCCATCACGGCCGCCCAAGCCGCAAGAGCCACCAGCCCGATGGCGCCTTCCCGAGCCTCCATGCCGCCCGTCAACAGCATAGTCGGTGTGTAGACGACGTGGGTGAACGGGAAATAGCGCAGCGCGCCTGCGATGCCGCCGGGCAACAGGGACAGCGGCACCAGCTCGCCTGTAAAGAACGAGATGATCATCGCCGGCACATGCGTCAAAAAAATCGTGTCATGGTATTTGAACGCCCAAAGGCCCATAAAAAACTGGAAACTGTTCATGAACACCGTCCCCAAAAGAAACGTGGCGAGGGCCAGGAACACATTGAACAGGTTGCCGGTAAATATCATGTCTATCCTGAACGCAAGCGTGCCCGCTACAGCCGCCAGCGCGGCAAACAACCCGTAGTACACGCTTGCGCCGACGGTCTGCGACAAAAAATGCAGTTGCGGGTTGGACGGGATGACCATGAATTTCGAAAATGTGCCGCCCTTGATCCGGGCCGAAACCTCGCCGACCACCCCATAAGACATTTCCATGGTGGCAAAAAACGAGCTGACAACATAATAGGAGAGCATGGCGCTATGCGTGAAGCCGCCCACCATTTCACGCCCTGTAAATATCGCCCCCCATAAAATCCATGCGAACACGATGCGCCAAATCATGCCCGTCGCGGTCATCAGCACATCAAAGCGGTAAGCGGACTGTGCCTTAAATAATATCCTCCCGATGGCGAAATATTTTTTCATAGCGTATCGCCCCCTCCTGCATCCTCTCCCCCTGGGTGCGAAGGCTTACAACCCGGCATCTCGCCCCCTCCCGAATCCGTCCCTACTGGGTGCGCGGGCGTCCCGCCCGCCGTACTTCCTCCCGCTTCATCCACGTAGTTTCCTACACCTACGCCTGCGCCCCCTGCACCCGCCGTACTTCCTCCCCCAAACGATTCACCAGCCGCGTATATCCGCTCGACCACCGCCCCGATGTCCTCCTCCTCTGCGGAGATGTCCGCCGGCGTGAAGTCCCGCGACATTTCAGCGACGATCCGCCCGCTTCGCTCCTTGGGCGCCATGAACACCACCTTGTACGGTGTCTGCTCCATCATTTCGCAGTCTTCCGGAACCTTGACGCCGGTTTCGGACTCGAACGTCACGGTTATCTTCTTGCGTGTCTGGTACGCGTCGAACAACTCGTCCGTACTTCCGTCATAGAGCTTTCTGCCATTGTTGATCACGACGCTGCGCGGGCACAGGCGCCGCACGTCCTCCATATAATGGGATGTCAGTATGATAGTGGTGCCGCTCTGCGCGTTGACCTCGTGCAAAAACGCGCGCATCTGCCGCTGTGCTGCCGCGTCCAGGCCGATGGTGGGCTCGTCCAGGAAAAGCACGCCGGGATTGTGCAGCAGCGCTACGATCAGCTCCATTTTCATGCGCTCACCCAGCGACAATGTCCGCACCTGCACATTTAAAAACTCCGCCACGCCGAACAAGTCCACAAAATAATCGACATTGCGCTTATATATGTCGTCGGGTATGGCGTACAGTTCTTTAAATAACCGGAATGTGTCGCCGGGCGTCAACTCAAAAAAGAGCTGGCTTTTTTGCCCCATGACCACGGCGTACTGCATTTTAAACGCGTTTTCGAGCTTGTTGGGAAAATATCCCAACACGGATATGCCGCCGGACGTCGGCGCGATTATCCCGGTCAGCATTTTGACAAGCGTCGTCTTGCCTGCCCCGTTCGGCCCGATCAGGCCGACAAACTCCCCCGCTTCTATGTCCAAGTCAAAATTGTCCACGGCTGTTTTATCAATATATTCGCGCTTGAACAACGATTTGACGCTACCCGCCAGACCCGGCTCCTTTTCAAACCGGCGATAGGTTTTGGTAAGGTTTTTTGTATGTATGACTGCCATTGTTCTCCTCCATGATTTGGGCATGAAAATACCGTACAGCAAGCAGCCTGACAGAACTGCCGCCATACGGCACGCAAATCAAAAAGGGATACGACCTAATTCATCGTATCCCGCGCCGTTAACGCCGCCAAAAAAATGGCATATAGCAGATATTCATGAAAGGTAGCTTGTGCGGCGCACATTAAATCGCAAAACCAAAACAGCATGAGCATTATCCTGCTCCTGCCACGCGCGGTTTAATTTGCGCCAATTATGCGGTTTTAGGCTACAGCCTCCCTCGCAACCAATACCGACATACACAACCCCTTTCTACTGAATTATTTTTTGCCCCATGCAAATTTTCATGCAGTGGGCTTCGTTAAATATAAAACGATAGTATGAAAATGTCAAGCACCGAAAATTAAGCGGTTTCGAGTATTTACTGTAGGTTACTGTATAAATAAACTAAATTTATTGTAAAATAGTAAAGTGCTACATTTACTGCATAGTATTTTGGAGGGAAAACTTTGTTACGACATGCTAGATTCATTTTATTAACCCTGGCTGCCTTCCTGATGATAGGTACCATTACCGCTTGTATAGGTAGTTATGAAATAATTGCACCGCCGCCCACCGCGCCGGCCACGACAACGCCAGCCACTGCTGCGGATATGACAACTACAGCAATGGCTACTACTGAAACGGCAGCATCAGCAACGGCTACTACTGCATCGCCGACAACAACAGAAGCCGCCGCCTCTGTGGACGCTGCCGCCTCTGTAGAAACCGCTGCCTCCGTAGATGCCGCCGACCCCGCAACCACAACGCGCTCTGCCGCCGTACCATTGCGCCGACCGGAATTTAGATACAGCATATATTATGGCAAGGTAACAATCACGGAATACATTGGCAGCGGCGGCAATGTCGTCATTCCCGATACCATTTTAGGCATGAGCGTAACAGGGATTGCCGAATATGCGTTCGACGGGTGCGATAACCTGATTAGCCTTAATATCCATAAAGACATCGGGTACATAGGTAGGAGGGCGTTTTATAATTGCCCGAACCTGGCCTCAATAGATGTGAGCGAAGAGAACCCGGATTTTACCAGCATTGACGGCGCCCTGTTCAGCAAGGACATGCATTATTTGATTTACTATCCGGCGGGCAATCCACGTACAAGGTACGCCACACCGGAAGGGGTCGAGGTGATAGTAGACGGCGCTTTCAGTCACTGTAGTAATCTGACCGATTTGACCCTCTCCAACGACGTGACTAAAGTGGAAGAGTGGGCCTTTGTGCAGGCCTCGAGTTTGAAATCCCTGACGATTCAAGGCAATGTTTCTTTCATTGAATACCGCGCGTTTATCGGCGCAAGCAGTTTAAGCAACATAAGCGTAAGCGCAGACAACCAGTATTACTGCAGCGTCGATGGGGTACTGTTCGACAAAGAGAAAACAAAACTCGTACAATATCCACCCGCAAGTGACAGGACAAGCTACGCCATCCCTGAAGGCATTATTGAAATTGACGGTTACGCGTTTGGGATGTGCAAGAACCTATCCGAAGTGACGTTGCCCGAGGGCCTTGAAATCGTCGGGTACGCGTCATTCGAAGGCTGCGGTAAACTTGCAAGTATAAAACTCCCCGACTCGCTCAAATTGATCTCCATGTGGGCCTTTAAGCACTGCCCATTCGATGAAATTACAATTCCGCCGAATGTAACAATTATTGGCGGGCATTCGTTTGAAATAAATAATTTGCTTGTCGCGACTATTCTTGCACCCGATGTTGAAATATACGATTCCGCTTTTACGAACCCACCCTTGGAGATTCGCGGCTATATTGGAAGCACTGCGGAGGACTATGCGCGCCAATACGGATTTAAGTTTGTCGGGTTGTGATGATCTTAGCATTGGCTTAGCATTGGCTTAGCATTGGCTTAGCAATGACTTTGTAGACATAAAAATATAATGACATAAATTTTATTAACATCTAATATATTTACATCATACATATTGAAATCAAACATATTGACATCAAACATATTTAGGAATGAGAGGTATAAATTCATGAATGAGATCCATAACGAAATCCGAAATGAAATCCGATACGAGTACATGTACCCGGCCGACTTGACCCGCGCGGTGCAAAAGCTGCCGGTGTTCTTCGTGCCGACGGGGCTGCTCGAATGGCACGGGAACCACCTCCCGCTCGGGCAGGACACGCTGAAGGCTTATGGTATCTGCATAGAAGCGGCACGCAAGCTCGGCGGAGGGGTCGTGCTCCCGCCACAATATTTCGGCCGGCCCGGCTATTCCACATACGCCGGCACGCTGACATATTCGGAAGAGGCGCTCTATCCGCTGTTCTATGAAATGATGGGGCAACTAAAAAAGGTCGGCGCCAAGGTCATAGTCATCATTACGGGACATTACGGCAACTGCCAGGTCGATTTTATAAAAAAGGTTTCGGGCGATTTTGCCAAGGCTAACCTTGACGTCCATGTCATTGCTAAGCCCGAATACGAGGGCGTCGAAGTGGACGGGCAGCGCCCGGCAGACCATGCGGGAAAATGGGAGTCGTCGATGTTTTGGGCTATGTACCCCGACAAGATCAGGTGGGAAACATACGACACAAAAATGAATGATATGAAGATATACGAAAACGCGCCGCTGGATTATTACAAAGAATCCGCCGAATGGGACTTCGGCGAGGACTTGCGCGAGACGTCCTCCATTGCGCTTGGCAAAAAGGCGATCGATATAATCACGGACGCCATCGTCGATGAAATAAAGAGTGGCCTGGCAAGATGATGCAGGGAGATGGAGATGGAGGCAATAATGAGATACAAGACTTTTGGCAAGACAGGTGTGGATGTTTCTGTAATTGGCTTTGGGACATGGGTCACCGGCGGCATCTACTGGGGCGACGTCGACGATAGCCGCAGCATCGACGCGATACGCGCGGCAGTGGGCATGGGCATAAACTTGATTGACACAGCGCCTATATACGGCGTAGGCCATTCGGAGACGGTCGTCGGGCAAGCCACGAAGGGCATACGCGACAAGGTTTTTATCGCCACAAAGTTCGGGCTGGGCACGGAAGAGTTTTTTCAGACGCATCAAGGCATCAACGACAACAGCCGAAAAAAGGTTTTTGAGGACTGCGAGAACTCCCTAAAGCGCCTACAGACCGACTACATCGACCTGTTGTTGGTGCATTGGCCTGATCCGGGCACCCCATTGGAAGAGACGTGCGCGGCCATGGCCGATCTGCAAAAGCAGGGCAAAGTCCGCTTCCTGGGCGCGTGTAATTTCACCCCGGAAGAAGTATTGGAAGCGGAGCAGTATTGCGATTTTTCCGTACTGCAGCACCGCTACTCCATTTTGAGCCGCAGGGGCCAGCCGGCGCTGCGCTTCGCCAGCCAGCGCAATATCGGCACGATGTCGTTTGGCTCGCTGGACGGCGGCTTCCTCACCGGGGCATACCGGGCGCCGACGACCTTTGACGAACAGGACGAGCGCACAATTGGCTATAGATTTTTTAAAGAGCCAGACTTCTCAAAAGGCATCCAAATCATTGCCGTAATGGACAAAATCGCGGAGGCGCGCGGGCGCAGCACCGCTGAAGTGGCATTGAACTGGAACACTCAAAGCCCGCTGGTATCCACATCCCTTGTCGGGATGCGAAGCGTCGCAGAGGTTGAATTAAATGTCAAAGCAATGGAATGGGAGCTGACCCCCGTCGAAATAGATCAAATAGACGAAGCCTGCAGTAAAGTCCTGGGCTACGAACCCAATAAATAATGGAATAATGCTTGTAGCATGTAGAATGGTGCATGTAGCATATTGCTTTATTAATATTACATGCATAATATTACATGTAGTAACAGGCACATGGAAGGCAGGGGCTGGCTGGCCAAGAGCGGTGCAATAAATTATATGGAGGGGCATATGTCGAAAAGCTATGTTGGTTATATCGGGGTCAACGCAGTCGGGAAGGATGGGGGTATACGGGTCGTAAAAGCCGATGGCGATACGGGCGCGCTGGAACTGGTTCAACACGTTGAAAATTTTGACGCGCCATGCTATTTCGCGATTATGCGTGACCGGGGCATTGTCGTGTCCGCGCGCTCTAACCCCGACGCACCATCCCCGAGGAGGGGCATGATCTCAACGCTGCGCATCGGCAGCAGCGGCACGCTCGAACCGATCGGTTCCACTCCTGCGGCTTGCGAGCGGCCGCCATGCCATACGTGCGTTTCGCCCGACGGTCGCTTCGCGTACTCCGCGCATTATGTCGAGGGGCAGTGTTCTGTCTACCGAATAGGCGACAGCGGGGAGCCGTGGGGTCCCATTCAGGTCATTACACACAGGGGCAAAGGCCCCCATATACAGCAGGTCGGCCCGCGCGTACATTACGCCACCTTCACGCCGGACGGCGAATACGTTTGTTTTGTAGATCTCGGCCTCGATGTGATTCACGTTTGCAAGCCGGATGAGAACGGAGTCCTGTCCGAAGTAAAAGATGTCCCCGTCGTGAAAGGGGCTGGCTCGCGTCACATGGTTTTTTCAAATAATGGGGGCTATTGCTGGGTACTGTCCGAAATGAACTGTCTAATAACAGCTTTCGCTTATAATAATGGGGAGTTCACGCAGTTGGAGACGATCTCGTCGCTGGACGAGTCCCTGGTCAAAAACAAAAAGTCAGGCTCCGCCATACGGGTCTCCCCGGATGGCTCGATGCTTTTAGCGGGCAACCGTTTTGTCAATACGATTGGCGTTTTTAACATAAACCTTGACGGCTCGCTCACGCGCACCGCCGACATTCCCTGTGTCTTTCCGAGGGATTTAAATTTTTTGCCCAATGGAAAGTTCCTGTACGTCTGTGGGCAGGACGTCGATTGCGTCGAAACTTTCAGCGTCGATTATGAGGCCAAGACGCTGCGTCCCACAGGCGACATCATGAATGTCCCTATGCCGACGTGTATTGATTTTTTGAAATAGCAATAAAACTAACTGGCAGCGACGTGAATCACAAATGTGTGGCAGCAAATGTCAAGAGCGTGACTGGTGAAATCAATGCCAAGTAAATGCATTCATTCGCCCGCCATGGGCGCTTCTTCCTTAGTTAAGGGATATTAAGGCTACTCGTAGCGTAGGGCTTCGATGGGGTCTAGCTTTGCTGCTTTGTTGGCGGGATAGTAGCCGAAGAAGACGCCGATCATCATGGAGAAGAGGACGGCGACGGATATGATGGAGGGCGACGGCTCGGTTTGGGCGCCTATCAGCGTGGAACCCACATATGCCATCGCCAGCCCGAGCAGGATGCCCAGCACGCCCCCGATGGAGCATATGATGACAGCCTCGACGATGAACTGCACCCTGATGGCGGAGTTGCGCGCGCCGAGCGCCTTGCGCGTGCCGATCTCCCTCGTGCGCTCCGTCACAGAGACGAGCATGATGTTCATGACGCCGATGCCGCCGACGATCAGCGAGATGCCTGCAATGACCGCGACCGCGATGGATATGGTCCCCAGCATCTGCGTGACGGTGGACATTATCGACTCCATGCTCATCGTGTCCACCTCGAAGCGGGGGTTGTTGGCGTAGAAATAGGTGTTGAAGAATGTCTTGATATTGCTCGCGAACGCCACCGGGTCCACGTTCGTGTCTGCGGTCACAGTGACGTTCCTGTGGTGCGGCGACGCGGACGTCAGCATCTTGACCGTCGAGATCGGGACGTACACGTCCGTCCGGATGTCCTTGTCCGGCGTCGGCATGAACGTGGCGGCGAAGGGCTGCGGCTCGTACTCGTAGACGCCTATCACCGTGAACGTGTGGAACGTATTGCGCACCGATATCTTGATCTCCTGGCCAAGCGGGTCCGTCCCGTTTGGGAACATGTTGTTCACCAGTTTGTCGGACACCACAGCCACGCCCCTTTTCGACAAAATATCCTCGTCGCGTAAAAAGCGCCCCCTGGTTACATTTATGTTGTTCGCCAGCCTGTAATCGGGGTTGACCCCGTATTCGTTGACATTAGCGTAGCGCCGGCCATCCTGAGCCCTGCCTGAGCCGGCGGACGCCGCGACGCTGATGGCGAGAATCTCGTCCGAGTAGAAGGTCTTGAAGCGTTCGAGCATGTCGTCGGTGATGAGGTCCGTATCCTGCGGGTTGCGCGAGTACGGGTCGAGCATGGCGTCGCCGCTTACTTCCTCCCGTTTTTCGCTCACCATCATGATGATGTTGGTCGCGCCGAGGCTCTGCATGTTTTCAGATACGGACGCGGACAGGGACTCGCCAACCGTCACAATGCCGATAACGGAGCTGATGCCAATGATGATGCCCAGCATCGTCAGGAGCGCGCGCATCTTGTTCGCGCGCAGCCCTTCCAGCGCCAGCATAATATTTTCAATAAGTACAACCATATCAAATCCAATCTTATTTAATGGCTGCTTTACGTGTTCGTAATCGTCGCAGTATCTCACAGCAAGGCTGTGAGCGCTGCTTGTTACTCACACTAGTTTCGTTTCGCTTAGTCCGTGCTCACCGCAAGCAAGCTTGCGTCTCCGCGCGGCGCTCAACTCCACGCAGCCTTACGCGCGAAAGCGCGTGCGGCGCGTTGCGCCGCAGTATACTATAATGGCTGCTTTACGTGTTCGTAATCGTCGCAGCCATACGCGCGCGAAAGCACGTGCGGCGGGGGTTCCACCCGCTCTACGGTTGATGTGCCGTTTTGGTGTATCGTTTACCGTCCCGGTTTTCATGCATTCTATCTTATCATCCTCGGCGTGTTCGCCCTTTCGCCGACAACATTGCCGTCCTCCAGCGTGATGATCCTCTGTGTCTCTGCGGCGAGCCGCTCGTTGTGCGTGATTAGCACAATGGTTTTGCCGTGCTGCTCGTGCAGCTCGTGGAATATGTCCATCACAAGCTGCCCCGTCGCCGAGTCCAGCGCGCCTGTCGGTTCGTCCGCCAGTATTATTGATGGGTCGTTCGCCATGGCGCGCGCAATCGCGACGCGTTGCTTCTGCCCGCCGGAAAGCTCGTTCGGCAGGTGGCGCATGCGGTCGCTCATCCCGACCATGTCCAAAAGCTCGCGTGCGCGTCTTATCCGCCTTGACGTCTCCATGCCCAGGTACAGCATGGGTAGCTCGACATTGCGCAGCGCGTTGCTCCTGGGGATCAGGTTAAACGTCTGGAAGACGAAGCCGATCTTCTGGTTGCGTATGTCCGACAGATCGTTGTCCGTCAGCCCGCTGATGTCCTCGCCCTCCAATATGTACGTGCCGGACGTGGGTTTGTCCAGCGCGCCCAACAGGTTCATCAGCGTGGACTTCCCCGAGCCGGACTGCCCGACTATCGAGACAAATTCACCCTCGCGCATCTTGAAATTGATGTTATGCAATATTTCAAGCTCGTTCGGGGTGCCGATATAGAAAGCTTTGACGATATTGCGCATATCGATCATAATGTTGATTTCGTTTATGCCAGATGCGCCGGTCGCGTAGACCGCGTCGGTTGCTTTCTTTTTGGCTTTTATCCGCTTGGTTTTTATTTGCTTGGTTTTTATCAGCGCATACCTCCGAAGTTGAACTGCAGACCGTTGCCGTTACCGTTGCCGTTGCCGCTGTTGGCGCTTCTACCTAGGCTTCCGGGGAACGATATGGGCATACCGTCGAAAAGATCGGACCCGGCTGCTTCGTTTATCACCCTCATGCCGTCCGTCAGCCGCTGCCCGTATATTTCGATATAAAAATCCGTTTCCAGGCCGATATTCACCGGGATCTCCCTCGCGATCGACCCGAGTTCTTCGCTGTCCTCTACAATGTATATGACGTCATTGCCCGCCTCGTTTTCCGTGAGCGTGTCAAACGGGACATAAAAGACGTTGTCGCGCTGCTCCACGATGATGTCCAGACGCGCGTTCATCCCTATGCGCAGCATCGTGTCGGTAGAATCGATCGAAACCTCCGCGCCGAACTCAATGTCCGATATCGTGTCCGTCTCGCCCATCGCGTTCTTGACCGCGGCCGGATCGATTTTTGTCAGCGTGCCATAGTATTCCGCCCCGGCAATCGCGTCGGCCTTGATGATGACCGGCATGCCGGGTACCAGCTTGCCCGCGTCGTATTCTTTCACCCTGATCGTAATTTTGAGCTGATCGGGGTCCTCGACCACGAACAGGAGCCCGGAGCCCGAGCTGCCCTCCTTGGCGTAGACGGCTGTGATGACGCCGCTGACAGGCGAGCGTATTTCGGATTCTTCCAGCTGTTTTTCCAGCTTTTTCAAGGCGATGAGCCTGGATTCTACATTCGCGCCGATCCGCGACGTCTCGACATTGCTCTCGTAGCGCTCCAGCTCCTGCTCCGCTGCCCTCTCCGCCGACGCGAGCGACGTTTGCGCGTTGCTGTACGCCGTCTGGGCGCTGCGCAGCGAGTTGCGCGACTGCTCCAGAGCCCGGGCCTCCGCCGTCTTCGCGTTATCAAGGTTTGTCAGCGCGTCGCCGTGCCGGATGTGCGCGTTGTTCAGTGCGATCTCCGATTGGTTGAGCGCCTCCTGCGTTATGGCGCCCGCCGCGAACAGCAGCTTGTTGTTTTCGTACTCGCGCTCCCGGGTATCCAAATCGTTTTTTGCAGAGACGACAGAGCTCTCCGCCGACAGGCAGTTGGCGTTCGTACCGTTGTTGTAGTCATATAGCAGGTTGTCGTAGTTGGCCTGCGCCGTCTCCAGGCTGACCTGCGCGTTCCTCACGGCTGCCTGGGCGTTAAGTATTTGCGCGTTTGAGCCGCTCTGCAGGCTTTCGGCGGCGTCGTTGTATATTTTTTCGTTGGACTCGATTTGCTTTTCGTTGTTTTGTATAGCCGCGTTCAGCTCCGCGTTCTGCTGCTCGATGTTAAGCTCCAGGTCCTCTTTGTCAAGCATGCACAGCACCTGGCCATTATCCACGGCATCCCCGACCGACACTTCGACGGATTCCACCATGAGCGAGAGCGTCGAGTACACGTTCCGCTTGACGTCGCTCTGTACATTGCCTCGCACGCTGACGACGCTCCGCAAGTCGCCGCGCTCCACGACCGAGTAGCGCACTTGCTTGATGTCCCTTGTGTCGTCCGACATCGAGGCATATGCGAAATATCCGACTGCGGCTATAATTATCAGGATCACGACGAACCGGCGCTTCCTGCGCTTGCGCCGCCTGACCGGGCGCGTGCCGGGCGCTTTTTTCGCAGCCTTTTTCGCAGCCTTTTCCGCCCGCTTGGCCTCGGCGCGCTCCGCCCTATTTGGGCGCTGCGCGACTTTCTTTGCGCCGCCGCCGCCGCTGCTTTTTGCCGAATCGTTATCGCTGCCATCGCTGGTATCGACGCTGTCATTGACGATGTTATTGACGCTATCGCCGCTGCCGTCGTCGTTACCGTCGACGCTGCTATACCCGCTGCCATCGAAGCCCCCGTCGAAGCTGCCGTCGAAGTCGACATCGAAGTCGCCGTCGAAGCTGCCGCCCTTGTCCCCAGCCGCACCGCCGACGCCATTACTGTCGTTTTCTATAATTTTGTCATCTTTATCTTTGTCAATAACTATAACTCTATTTTTATCTTTGTCGGATTCTTTAACGGCATTTTTGCCAACGCCTATGCCATCGCCCATGACGAAATCGCCCGCACTGTCGTCCCCTGCGTCGTTCTGCCTAGCGGGCAGCAACCCCTCGTCCATCCATTGTTTTACTGTTTTGTCCGACACATCGCCCTCCCAAAAGCCCGCCACTATTAATATGCGTGCATATAATTATATGTTGAACAGCTAAAAATGACAATCAAAACAATATAAAAAAGTGTTAACGAACTATGAATATTATATAATAATGGTTAATTATCTGCCTAATGCGTATTCGAACGCATGCAGATTCATATAAATTTATATAAGCGGTTGTGTTTATGGTGTTAATCATTTGGAATAAATTAAGATGGTGGTAGCGTATAAATAAAAGAAAGGGCAGAACTGTGGCGCGAGGGCAAGCAATTGGGATTAATGCTTGCCATTGCCATTGCTTTATTCATGACAATTTGTTCACAGTCTGTGCATGGCCTTTTATATGAAAATTACATTTCTTGGAACATCGGCTTCAGAGGAGTACCCGGGCATTTGGTGCGACTGCGTGCATTGCGCGAGGGCGAGGGCGCTGGGCGGCAGGAACATCCGCCGCAACAGTGCGATATTCATCGACGGCGACACAATGATCGACATGGGGAAGACGGCCCATATACAAGCGGAGAGGTTCGGCTTGAACATGCGCAACGTGACGACGCTGCTGGTAACGCACTCCCACCACGATCATTTTGACACGCATACGTTGTGGGCGCGGCAAATGACGCCGTCGTACGACACGCTGCCGGACGACGCAAAAAGGGGCGTGTCTTCGCCGCGCTTCACCGCTCTGCCGCGCCTGGCGATCGTCGGAAGCGAGCGGGTGTCAGTAGCTCTGGCGGCACAATTGGACTACACGAAGCCTGCGTGCGGCATCGACTTCATAATTGTCCAGCCTTACCGTGAATACATTGTTGGCGATATCCGCGTCTTCACTTTGGCCGGCAATCACGACGACAACGGCTCCCCGTCGATCAACTACATCGTCACGCGCGGGGGGCGCACATTCGCGTACCTGACGGACTCGGGGTGGCCCCACGCCCCTACGCTGGACGCCTTGAAAAATTATAAATACGACTTCGTCATCAATGAGGGGACATTTGGCCTGGGGATGGACTCAGAAGGCCATATGCGCCTGGAAAAGAACATTAGGTTGCTGCGCTTCTTCAACGAAAACAACCTGTGGAAAAACGCGCCCGACTTCATCCTGACCCATCTGGCTCCCCACTGGTCGCCGCCTCACGACGACTACGCCCCAGTAGTAGAAGCGCAAGGCATGAAGCTAGCTTACGACGGCCTCGCGCTGGAATATCCGTATTAACGCCAACGCCCAGTAAGCGAAAGCGCCAACACGTCACACCCACCAACTAAAAACATCGAACTGGCGCCAAAACTTTTATATAGACAGGGGCTTGCTCACACCCGTTTTTTACTTTGTAATAATAATGTTGAAGAACAACCCATTTTCTCTATTGCTATGCAATGACATTATGCGGCTCTGAAGACTTGTTAACGTTATAAGCAATTGTTATATCGGATTCTACTCATATAGCTATCGGTCGTTCAACCTCAACAATTAAAGCGACTATGTCTGAGTGCATTATTGTTTCAGTGGTGTAATCCCCTTCTGAAAGCTGAATATCTGCAATATAGGCTTTTTCAGATTCCAACACTTCAACGATTATGGCGTATTTACCGTCTTTTAATTTCACTTTATCATATTGCTTAATCATGTAATTTACCCTTTTCTTTTTTTAACATATACGCTTGTTAATCTCATTTTACCAGTCTTTTCATCATCTAACCAAGCAGTCATCACATTTGCTGTTTTACCATTCACACCGACCAATTCCATTAGAACATCGTATGTATAGCCATATCCTTTATTATCTTTTTGCCTGGCTGGAAATTTATTCAATTTACGTTTTATTTCGTTTATCAACAAATCTGCATTGTTCTTATCGTACCCAAGCGCCTCGCGAAAAGCGATAGATTTACCACCGCTTTTCATTGGATCTAAAGCATAGCCAGTCAATTTTTCAATCGGAATAACTACTTCATTTACTTTTGGTAACACATTCAATATTTGATTACTATTTGAATGATAAACATTTTGCATCATATTTTAACGATTTTACGTCTGTCCCTTTAATAAAAAAAATAAATATCACACGTTGTTCTAACATATTTAAAATAACTATTAATATTCAGCAATAGAGTACATAACAAGTATATCATATATCACATACGATTTCTATAATATTTCACTGTTTTGCAAAAATATGGAATGCCAATTATTTTCGTCATCCGAATTGTATACATCCGCTTCATTCTCATCATAAACACTGTTATATTCATCCAAATATCCTACATCGGGTTCACCATTGTCCAATATATCATGCCCATTAACGGCATCGCCATCATTTTCATAATTGCCCTGTTCTTGAAACTCATCATCCGAATTAAATGTTTTGATGGGAGCGGGTTCTTTGCGATCAACGTTAAAATCTTTTTTCATATCTGTTTCTTGATAGTTGGTTTCATCCAGTTCAAAAACCGCATAAAACGCCTTGTCATCAATCACATAAAATATATGTTTATATTCCTTGCTTACAATATTACCCTCACCATCAAGCCACCCAGCAAACGTATATCCGTCAGCCGGTATAGCCACAATCGTGGCAATATCACCAGCGTAAAACACGCCACTTGGTTCACCGCCCGGCAATATGACTGCCGCCCCACCCTCACCTGACTCAACACCCACTATGTAGTCATCCAATAAATTCAATGACCTGGACATATCGGAAGCACCGAGTGGCGTGTTGAAACTGTCATACCTTCTTACTATTCCATAAGAGTTACTGTTTGTGATGCTAACACCAATTTCGCTATAACCGATTAAGCCGTCTGCATACGATTCCAATGGTCCTTGATAATTTAATGAAGATTCAAAAAACGACCAAGATGATGCCCTAGCTGCGACATTACCGTAGGTATGGCTATTTTGTATTATTAACGAACCATCTACATGCAACCCGACAAAACCTCCGGCATATGCATATGATTTGAAATAATACCCCATAGCTCCAGTCCTAGTGATAGCTTCAACATAACAGTTTGCAATGCTATTTTTGATCGTTACCATACTTTCAATATGTGAATTTGTACCTATATAACCTATAAATCCGCCAGATATTGTATATAAATATCCATATGGATGTTGTTTAAATGCAGTAACTTCACCATATACATGACAATTATCGATAGTTACCTTGCTTCCGTTTGTTACCCACCCTATCAACCCTCCAGCGCGCATCGATGTATTATTATCTCCTCCGTTATCCCCTGTTCCGTATGGCATACTGTCAGTAATAGGTGTTGTGTTTCTATTAATTTCCTTGATAGATACATTCATATTTAAATTTTTAATCGTTATGTCTGCTGAAGTTAAGTATGCAAACAAGCCAACGTTTTCACACGATGTACTATCCACTTCAATAATAAAATAAATATTCTTGCGATTACCATCAAGTGTGCCTCTACTAAACCCTGTAATTGGCGTTGTGACGGTGATATCATTGCCTAGTATATTATACACACTTGATATGGGCTGTGGACTGCCAATTGCAACAAGCTGGGAACTCGTCGTAATAATTTTTACGCCTTCAGTTCTATTAAAATTACCTGCCCTATAATATGCATTAAGTGCAGAACGTGTATAAATATAATAAATAATACCTGAGTTTAATCCGTTAAATGTCCTACCAGATTGCCATGCTAAACTCGATCCATACATGGATGTGCTTATTGCATATTCAACAGTTTGCCCGTTGCCGGGGGGTGCCACTACATTTACTGTTATGCTGTTCGCAGTTGCCCAGTCCACAGTCGCAACACCGACATCTGCGCCAGCCATAGTGCCGACAGTGAAGCTGACGTTAAAACTCCTTGCCGTCATGTTTACATTGCTAACCGTAACGGTCGCATTATGCGTCCCTATCCCCAACCCTGTCCTGGGGGCGACCGTGAAAGTATCAGAATAATTGGACGCAATATTCCATGTTGTCGTTCTGCTCAGCATAAAGCTGGACGCGTTTGTTCCCGACAATGTTATATTAAGCGCACCGCTAGGCCGGCTAACGGGGTTTATGTTGTATACAGTTATAGTTCTTGCTGTTTGCGCTCCGTATCCATACGATGCGCCAGGAAAAGTGTATGCCGATGTCTGTGATAACGATATCCACCCAACCTGGGTTATTGTGAAGATGACGTCCTTCGAACCAATGTAATTATTTATACCGGCGACAACCACTGACCGAATTCCGGCGTCTGTAGTATTTTCATTAGCTGATATAGCATAATCGGCGCCTAAAACTAGTGCCCTGCCTCCAGCGGTGATCTCTAATGTCGGAGTATGTGCGTTGCCATTGTATGAATAAATTCCATTAACAATTATTAACGCATCGGATATACTCCTCCTTTCAATGGATAAAGACATAGTTTCGGAAGTTATCGCATAATAGTTATCATCCCCTGCTTTCGTTGCTGTAATTACGACCGTCCCCGTATTATAAATTTTTACTAGATTACCAGATATGCCGATTATGTCTGCGCCACTTATAATGACGTAGCTCACAGAACCTGTACCGCCTCCGCCTATTGTGGATAATGCGAAGTCTGGATCGCCATATGTAATTTTGCCTGGGTCGGTGATGAATAAGCTACTTTGTTCGCCTTTATCTACAGTGATCGTAATGGGAACAGACGTAATTGAACCATAACTACTATCACCCGCTTTTGTTGCTATAATCGTGGCTATCCCAGCCTTGAGGATTGTAACAGTATCTCCAGTTATACCAATAATATCCGTGCCACTAGTTACTACATAATAAACGGAACCCGTGCCGGCGCCGCCCGTTGTGAATAAGTTGAAGTTTGGATCGCCATATGCCTTGGAGCCTGGGTTATCAACCACTAACTGGGGTTGATCTGCCAGGCCGACATATAATGTGCCGGGCGCTGGAACAAAAGTATAGTTGTTAGCCACTAGCATTGAAATATCAATAAAAATCGGGTAGTCTCCCACGCCAGAAACGCTTTGCACATAAGGACTGGTCATGATGGGAGAGCCCCCGCCAACCGCCGTTGTCTCGCTATCACCGCCAAAGAACCCATACATCCCATATGTGAACGTCGGCGTGCCGGTGGCAGTAATATTAACATCGTTTGCCCTGACGGTGAGAGTGGCTTTGTTTATTTCAAAATTACAAGCTTGCGGTGCGCCTGTGTAGTTGCCGCCTGGCGTCGCCAATATAGTCACCGTAGCCGTCCCTGCATTTCTGTTGTCGACGTAGTCCACGATATAGTCGGCTTCGTTTATTAAGCCGCCATCCACAACGGATGGTCTGGGCGTCCGTTCGCTACCATTATAAATAAATGATTCGCTGACCGATACAGACACATTGGTCAGATCACGCTTACCCACTGTGATAGTAATCGGCGAAGATGCAATGGTTTCGTAGTTACTGTCCCCCAGCTTGGTCGCCACTAAAGTGGCGGTACCGACTTTGTGGATAGTTGCTGTATTGCCTGTTATACTGATGATATCTATACCATTTGTGACGGTGTAACTGACCACACCTGTACCGCTACCTCCTGTTGTAGACAATTGAAAGTTTGCGCCTCCATACGTCTTTGCCCCTGGGTCGACAATCGACAACGAGTTTTGTTCTCCCTTGTTCACCACAATCGTCAACGAGGCGGATGTTGTTAAATGGTAGGACCCGTCGCCGGCTTTAGTCGCCGTGACCGCTGCCGACCCTGCTTTGAGGATGGTCACGATATTACTGGATATACTAATTACGTCAGCTCCACTTGTAACAACGTAGCTAACCGCGCCTGTACCGCTGCCGCCTGTAGTGGAGAGCGCAAAGCCTGCATCGCCAAATGTTTTAGGGCCAGGGTTGACGATCGTTAAAACCGCTTGGTTTTGCGGCGCCGCTGATTGGATAATGATGACCTGGGCTGTATCTAATACATCAAACTCATTGTTGGTAAAGTTATATCCGATAGCCGAAGCAGACGCCAAATAGCGGCCCGGATATAGATACGCCGTGTATTGGCCTGCACCGGAAACTTGAAAAGCGTTGCCACCTTCGGACGTTCGATTTGCCGATACAACTGCGCTTTCTACTGTATCGCCTTGCGATGTACAAGGGTTGAATACCGTCCTGTATGTGCGGTTCTCGCATTCACCGATCCTGAACCCTGTCCCTATTCCGCGATATTTACTAGCAGGGTCATTGATCATGGATGCATAGAACTTGAACAAGGGCACGCTGACCTCTGCAACCACATATTCGCCGCTAAACACTCCCCAGCACAATTTGTAAAAAACGTAGGGCTTTATAAATAAATCCACTTCACCGCTTAAGCACGCTGAGCACGCATGCCTGTAATCACCGGAGCCGTGAAGTGGGACAGTCAGCTCTGCGATCATCCTTACACCGGCATGTAAACCAAGCCCCACTTCCCCTAAGCCGCTCAGGACCCTTATTGAAAATTCTATCTTTGGGCCAAAGCTTACTTCGATGCCCCCGGAAACGTTTATTTCCGTTGTAGCGTCTCTGCTGCTGAATGTATTAAAGTTATGGCTCAATGGAATGGCTGTTACATAATGGCCTTGCAGAGTGAACCCGCTGGATTTGCTAATAGTCGATGTAAAATTACCAGTCGCGCTTACCTCCCATTCAAGCGGAACCGAGATATCCAGTTTAACAGAAATACCTGGGAAAACGCTAACCGCCGGGATTGCTTTGCCCAGAGGTATCTCTGCTTTTATCTTATCTAAAAAGGGATTGCCATCATCGACATAAAGCCCTATTTTACCATTAACTAAGGATGTGTTCTCAATGGAAACGTCGACATCCACATGCGAGTACAATAAAACAGAAAAGAAATGGATTTTAACATTTAAAGTCAATTCGCTGGTGATAGATGCTTCCATAAAAACCAAGTTGCCATCTACCTTAAACGTAAAACCAAACCCGATCTTAACGCTGGAGGCAGGCGCCATGACCATGTTTTCGCCCTGCGGCGCTTGATAATAATCACCTTGCCGGGTAGTTGATTAAATTCGGCTTCCCGCCCCTGGCTTCGTCATTGTACCTGCAAAACCGCCACAGCTTATTTAAGCCGAATAAAATGGCCGGAGCCAGCCCCAAGCTCCGTGTTCCAGCCTCAACCAGAAAGTCGAATTTGACATATAGGTAATATATTTCTACAGTTTGTTTGTATCTGCGTGATTTGTTGTTTAGAATTGTCCGTCGTTTGAGGCTTTAAATAATATATTCTCAACTACTCACATAATTTATTATTTAAAATTCAAACATCCATAACATATAATCTATATGAGTAAACTGATCGTCCTGATATCTTTTCAAATTCGTATATTTCATATCCATCTACTTTAATTAATTCATTAATGTCAGCAAGAACATTTTGCCAATCGCTTTTTTCTGAACGGACTACAGGGTGAAACATCTCACATAGAAATCTCAGTAACTTTTCGTCATTACCATTATACAAATCTAATCTTGAATCACGGAAAACCCATCCATATTCATAATCATCATTCGTTATTGTGTGTTGAAATATTTCATCTTCAAAAGTTATAAACCTTGAATCAGATGACGGCGCAATCGTTAAGTCATATAGCCTGCTAAGAAACGTAACAACGTTACGTCTCCCCGAATAATAAAACACTCTCTCCGGCTCTCTGGAGTCTACCGTTGGAAAGTATACATAGGCATTTATTTCTTCTTTATATCTATCAAGTAAATAATCAAATATCGCTTCCCTTGTTATTTCCGTAATTCTATTGGTTAGATCCGTACTGCTTCGTATAGCATTTGAATTTTGAGGTAGCAAAATGTTCAACAGTTCTACACAAGATTGATATCGATCATTGGGATCATTAGCCATACACTTGTAAATAATAGATATTTCTAACTCTGTTGCGTTATTTGTTGCTAATAAAATTTTACGAGAATCCGCACCTGCTGGTGCCCGTCCTGTTAATAGATAATACCAAATCGCCCCGACAGAATAAATATCACTTCGAACATCCCGAAGTTTCGGATTTTCTATTAGCATTGGATCTGTGTATAGCCCACCAGCAACATTTTCTCCTGTCTTTGTTAGTTTTGAGTGGTTTTCATTTTCTATGTATGCGCTTATTCCAAAATCAATAATTTTAAACTTACTATCTTTTGTTACCATTAAATTAGACGGTTTAAGATCACGATGAATAACTCCAGCTTGATGAGCATATTCTAATCCTCGTAAAAGAGCGATGATAGGCTTTTTTGAACGCAAAAAAGATACCGCTCCATTTTTGGTAATGAATTCTTGCAAAGTATCTCCATCAATGAATTCCATCCTGATAAATAACTTACCGTTAGTACGACCTATGTCGAACACACGAATAATATTTTCATGATTTAACTGAAAAAGAAATTTAGCTTCTCGTAAAAAACGCCTCTCACCTTCGATACTTTCTTCATTAGATACAAAAACAGGATCCAATATCTTGATTGCAAAATTATAGTCTAGTAGTTTATGGCGATATTTATGTACCGTTCCAAATCCGCCATTACCAATAACATCTCCTAATTCGTAGGAATCTGTATTATTTGAAAAGCTATCTGTTACGTTCACAACACTTTCTATATAATCAAATATAGGTTGCAATTCTTGACTAATATATTGTCTTCGCTCTTTATATTTAGGATACTTAGATTGCATAGCACGTCGAAAATCAGCAGTAGTACGGCTTGTCCTTAAAAATGAAGGTAACATCCTAGATACACGATTATTTGTATTTAATATACGCAAATCATTTCCAAAATCTTTATCAAGATAATCACCATCAGTAGCTTTAGCTAAAAGCCCCTGATTTAGACGCTCTGCGGCATCAAGAATTTCTGACGTTTCCATGTTATACCCTCTCTCACTTGATGATGGATTTTAATCCGTAAAATTAATTATCTCGTTAGCTTTGAATATGCAATGCTGAAAAATTGGAAATGAGGTTTAAATTTATCATGATATCAGAACTGCGTCTATTGCGTGCGGGATTTATTATTCACATCGGCAAAAATTATGGCTTGTACTCATTGGACTACTGTAACTCTTGCTATATGATATTGTATTAGGCGCGTTTTCGCTCCACATACCGTAATAGTCTTTATTCATCTACTTGTTTGAAAAGTATACCGTGCTTTTGTGGGAGGGCAGGGTCGGCTTGCAACATTGTGATTAGTCTACGCGCCGCGCCATCCGGGGTATATCTTCCTGACTCCCATGATTCCACCGTTTTTTTAGAAACTCCGAGTACAACAGCAAACACGCCTTGAGACACTCCGAGGGCTTTGCGCGTTTCCCTTATATCATCCGCGCTGATTGTTTCACAAACAGGAGTTAAGCTATATGTCGATGTTCTAAGATCTATTTTGTCTTCCGAATAGTCCAAAAGTTCCTGCATAGCTTCGATAAGCTCCTGTCCCATTTTGCTCATTAGTTTTCACCTATTTCTCACTGATTTACTCCACAACTTTTTCCACGCCCATCAAGCGCGATACGTATTTTACGCACGCCTCCGGTTCTTTGAATGACGGGATAGCCTTGCGTGTTTTCCATTATTGCCTTTTGCAACTCTAGAAGGTCGCCATCATCGCAACCGAGCGCTTCCCAATTTCTAACGAATACTTTTGTATGAACAAATGTCCTGATTTGCATTCCTGACGCTCTCTTCTAATGAATTTTATAGTATTCACTCTATACGAGTTACGAGGATACGTCAAATGCTTTTCACCATTTTACAAGAGGGTTTATGAATAATAACATTTTTGCTGCAGCCCAACGGTTTTTATATATGATACTCGTTTTATATGTTGTTGATTAATATCTTTTGTGTTATCGTATTCGTAAAAACACAGCAAATATTACTATAAAACCATACCATACTGTAGCCGCGTCTAATCCCCGCGCCAAACGGAAGGCGCGGGCTACCAACAAACACAAATCGACGGAGAAACGACCGACGAAGAAACGAGGCGTATTGTATGAATGAAAACGAAAACGAAATAAGGCAGACGTTTTATGTCGTGAACCAAAACGACAATGTCGCGACGGCGTTAGGCGACGTCGCGCCCGGCGAAGCAAAACTTATTGGCGCCGTCACGGGTCTGATTGAGGCTACCGAATCCATCGGATACGGGCACAAAATTGCGTTGAAGGACATCGCGAAAGGCGATTTTATCGTCAAGTACAACGCCAACGTCGCCAAAGCCACGAAGGACATCAAAAAAGGCGGATATGTCCACATACACAACGCCGCGTCGCTAAACGACGTGCGCAGCGCGACATACGACGTTGATACGGCAGTCCCCAACGACCGAGTATATGTGCTTGATTAAAAAAGAAAAAGAAATCAAGCACGCTTGATTAACAGCGTAACCAAGCACGCTAGATTGATAGAGTAATCAAACGCGCTTGGTTAACAGAGAAATCAAGCACACTTAATTGGCAAGGCAACCAAATGTGCTTGATTGACAAATTAATCAAACGCGCTTGATTGACAGAACATTTTAGTGCAAATTTTTTTGAGGAGATTTGCTTATGTCTGAATGCAAATTCACATCAGAAGCGATAGCGAACGGCTATCTCCGGCAGGACGGGCAAAAAGGCATTCGAAACAAAGTGCTGGTTATTTACACGGTCAATTGCGCCAGCCAGCCTGCCAAGCGCCTCGCGGCGCATTTCCGCGCCGCCGGGGAAGACGTCGACGCGCTTGGCTGCGAAAGCAGCCGCGCCAACAGGATGCTGATCCGCAAACTTTTGTGCTTTATCAATCACCAAAACGTCGGCGCCGTACTCACTGTCGGCCATGGCGACGAGGAGACCAGCGCCGAAAAGCTCGCGGATTTCGCGAAAGAATGCGGAAAGCCTGCCGATTGCATATTCGTTCAAAGCCTCGGGAGCGAAAAATCGTATGAAAAAGGCAAGCACATCGTGAGCGGAATGCTGGCCGCGATAAAGGATGTACCGCGCACGCCGATATATTTGAGTGACCTATCATTCGGCGGCGAATGCGGAGGATCGGATTTCACGTCCGGGCTGGCCGCCAACCCGCTCGTCGGCAGTTTCTTCGACCGCGTCGTCGACAGCGGCGGCATCGCTATGTTCGAGGAGATAAGCGAGGCCATAGGCCTCAAGGATTACCTTGTTTCGCGCTGCGCGAACGAACGCGCCGCAAAGGAAATGGCGTATATATATGATAAGAGCTTTTCGAACTCGGTCTCCGGCGGACAGTTTTCGATTTCGCCGGGCAATATGCATGGCGGGCTTACGAGCGTCGAGGAAAAAAGCATGGGGGCGGTCGCAAAGAGCGGTTCGCGCCCGATCCAAGGCGTCGTGAGGGTCACCCACAAACCGCCCCGCCCGGGGCTGTGGTACATGGACTGCATGGGCGATGGCGGAAAAGGCTGCGGGTTTGGCGGTTCGGGCGACGCATCGTCGACATTGATGTTCTTGACCTGCGGGGCTCACATGACGTTTTTGACTTCCGGCCGGGGGCATATCACAGGCAATCCGGTAGGCCCGATTATTAAAGTGACGGGCAACGCTCGGACATATAAAAACCTCGAAGAGGACATGGACATAAACGCGAGTTCGTTGATAAACGGTCAAAAAACGATTGAGGAAATGACGCAGGAAACATATGAGCTTGTATGCCGCATCGCGAACGGCGAGCGCACGAAAGGCGAAAAAACAGGGCATTATGAATGCATCATGGGGAACATGATCCAATCTCCATGGTTGCTGCCCGAAGACGCCGCAGTATAGCCGACGCATAGAGGCATACATGTAAGTTAGCGCAGAAGCTGAAGCAAGGGTTGGTGCGGAGGTTAAAGCAAAAGTTGACGCAGAGGTTGAATCAAGGGTTGGCGCAGAAGTTGAAGTAAAAGTTGACGCAGAAGCTGGAGCAATAATATGCGCGGAGATTGAAATTGTGTTTGGTGCGGAGGTTAGCGATGAGTGAATCAAAGATAAGATTTGGCGACAAACCGTTTGCGGACGGGTATCTGAGGCCGGATGGCAAAATTGGCATACGCAACGGTGTGCTCGTCATGTACACGGTTAACTGCTGCGCTACAGTCGCATGGCGCATCGGCGAATATTTCAAAGAACGCGGCGAGCAAGTCTACGTCATCGGAAACGAAAACTGTTTCGACAACCAAGTTATGATCAAACGCTTATTGGCTTTGACGGTTCACCCGAACATTGGCGCGGTGCTCGTCGTCGGGCACGGGTGCGAATTCATCCAGCCGTCCAAAATATGCGATTTCGCGCGCGGGAGGGGGCGACGCGCGGAGTGGTTCCTCGATCAAAGTTATGGCACAACCGGCAGCATTAATCATGGGATAAAATATGTAAACGAAATGCTGGAAGAACTCAAAAGCGTCCCCCGCGCGCCGTTTGGGCTCGCAAACCTTTGCTTCGGCGTACGCAGCGGAGCGATGGACGCGCTCTCCGGTATCACGTCCAATCCTGCGGTCGGCGCGTTTTGCGACATGGCTGTCGAGCATGGCGCGACGGCGATGTTTTCGCAACTGGCCGAAGCCCCGGGCGCAAAAGACTCGATTGTAGCGAGGGCGGCAAATGCCGGCGTGGCTCGGGAACTTGTCGCAGTATACGATAAATGCGTCGGGTTTTGCGAAAACCAGGGCTTTTACCCGATATCCCAAGCCAACATAAAGAGCGGGATCACGACCATCGAGGAAAAAGGGGCTGCGGTCATGCTGATTTCCGGCGCCAAGCCGATCAACGGCGTGCTCAAGATCGGCGGCATGGCAAAAAAAGCCGGGCTTTGGTACGCCGATTTTTTACAAGATGATCGTAAAGACGCAGGGTTTTACGCGTCCGGGGACGCGTCGGAACTTATCGAGTTCGTCGCGCTGGGCGCGCATCTCACGCTGTTCACAACCGGTGCGGGGCATATAATCGGGAACCCGATCGGCCCGACGATAAAGATCACGGGGACAAAAGCGACATACAAACGGCTTTCCGGCGACATCGACATAGACGCGTCCGGCGTTGCGGACGGGACGAAAACCCTCGGCTGCGTCGCCGGCGAAATATTAAATTATATAGCATGCGTCGCAAACGGCGAAAAGACAAAAGGCGAGCAGCTAGGCCACGACGAAGGGATCATTTTCCCGAATTACCAATCCGCGCGCGCGGTATAACAATCTATGACGCTCGCCCAATGGTGGCACGCTTAACGTTCTACAATCATTTCATCACTTAGCAAGGGGTAATAAATATCGAATTCAAAATTTGCGCAAGGGGAATTATATGCGTTCAGTGATAAAATCATTTGGCATCAGTAATAGTGGTCACGACGGTGCCGCCACCAGCATGGCACGAAAGTATGACGGCGTGAACACTATCGCGACGCAATGCGGCGCGCGGGCGCTTCGCGCCCGTGAGGTGAGGGGAACCGCGCTTCCCCGAACCGACGACTTTCATAATAATAAAATCATTGTTGTTCTGACAGTTGTCGTGGTTCTGTTCTTTATCTGCTCGCCAAGTAGTTCATCGTTTTATGTTCACGCCGCGCCTTCAGATGTGAGCCTTTCATTAATGTACAACTATGGCGGATGCGAAAGCAACTTGTATACGGCGGAATCTTATTATGTTACGCCCATTGTTAAAGATATTTATCAAAACGGAAGCAACCAAATTATTTATGGAAACTACAGCGTCATCGTAACCGACGCAACCGGTAACACAATTTGGCGCGTAAACGGCGGCTATGACCGTACAAAGCCATATGCGACAACAGGTGGTGACATAGGCCGGGTGAATAAAATAGTTGTCGCCGACATCGACGGCGACGGATATGACGATATAATTGTCGCGCATGCGAACGGCACAGTGTCCGCGTTGTCGCATGAGGGATATATGAAGCCCGGCTGGCCTCAAAAACTCAAATACAGAAACGGCTTGGAAGTCAGCGAAAGCGTCAGTTCGATAGTTGTCAGCGATCTAAATAACAATGGCAAATGCGAAATAATCGTGGGCGCCGCGACTACTACAGGGCAATGTGTTTGGGTTTATCGGCACAACGGCGAGCCAATGCCCGGATGGCCGCAACTGTACGGGCAGAAAGGCAACAGCTTTGGCGTGTTCATGGACGGGGTCGCTGTCGGCGATATCACAGGGGACGGAAAAAAAGAGATACTCGTGGCGACGGACACGCCGTTCTTAAATGTCTATGACATAAACGGCAAGGCTATATCCACAAACCACGAGGTTTTTAGCGACAGGGTTTGGGGGCAGGTTGGTCTTTGGGAAGATTATGTGATGGAAACAGGCATCGACCCTGTCAACCAAAACCTGGACTGGGAATCAAGCCAAATGATAAGCAGCCGTTCGGAAAATTATTTAGGTCAGCTTGGCCACTCGGTAGTAAAAGTTGTAGACATCGATAATAATGGCAATAACGAAGTATTGGTGTCGGCGGTTATTGTCGATAAGATAGACGACGGCGCGACAAAAAATAAAATCATATCCAGCAGATATATGTCCGTTTTCATATTCAACGGCGACCGGACCAGATACAAAGGTTGGGAAAAAGCCCCCAGCAGCCTTGATTTCATGGGGCCCCCTCTCGTCCAGGACCCTAAACACATGGCGTATTATGTTCAGGCAGTTCCGGTAGTCGCCGACCTTGATAATGATGGAACGAACGAAATATTAATCAACACATATGACGGCAAAATACACGCTTTTTCCATTAACGATCCCACGAAAGAGTTTGGTAATTTCCCATTTTTCATACCGCAGCACGCCGGCGTCACCGAAACCCCCAATGAGGTTGTTTGCGTGGACATTAACGGCGACGGGAAAAAAGAGATTATTTTTACCAGCAACACAAGGCCAACATCCGGACAGGGGGAGCCTTCCAGAAAAGGCAATATTTATATATTAAACTACGATGGGGCTTTGCTTATGTCCAGCCCGCTTCCTGACGGATATTTAGTATATGAAACAAAATTACCCGCTTATACAAATGCGTCTTTATCGGCGCCGGTTGTCGCAGACATTGACAAAGACGGTCAATATGAGATTGTCATTAATACAAAATACAGTGGCATATGCGTATTTAAGATCAATGGCAGCAAAGTCAGCGCCGATGCTACGGGTGTAGCATCCACAGTTTCTGGTGCTCCGGGCGCTTCCGCGACCACAGCCACAGCCACATCCGCACCAGCATCCGCATCCTCAGCCGTTCCCCCATCGCCCCCCGGCTCGCCTCCTGGCGAAACCCTTGTCGCGACACCCACGACATCCACTATATTGCTCAACGGCAGAAATATCAATTTTTCAGCCTATAACATAGACGACAGCAATTACTTCAAACTACGCGATCTGGCTTGGTCGCTCAACAATACAAATAATCAATTTGCAATAGGATGGGACAGCGCAAATGACGCTATCTCATTAGTTAGCAACCAACCATATGTACCAACCGGCCAAGAAATGGCAGGGGCGTCAGGAGGCAATAAAACGCCAGCGCCAACAAGCTCTAAGGTATTTCTTGATGGCAGAGAGGTTCATTTTACGGCATATAACATTGATGACAACAATTATTTCAAGCTTCGCGATATAGGCGGCGCGTTAGGTTTTGAAGTGGATTGGGACGAAGCGAGCAATACCATTATCATCAACACGAATTAATCATAAAACTTAATTGTGCATACATAATTGTGCATACATAATTGATTGTGCTGTTGGGTTGCGGGTTATTTTATTAGCATATTATTGTTAAGCTGTCGTCAATGCTGACGTCTGCGTCATTGCTTTCGTCTACACCGTTGCTATTTGCTATAGTTCTCCAGCAGCTCAACGATGCATTTTAGGTCGGCGCCGGCGTCCATGTAGGCGTATTCGCCGCTGGCGTTGCCGTATTTGCCGCGCTGCAGGCATTTCATGCCGAAGCTTTCGCAGGCCTGTATTTTCTCGTCCATGCCCTTGACGCCGAAGGCGATGTGGTGGATGCCCTCGCCGTGCTCGTCCAAAAAGTCCTGCCAGGTGCTCTTAGCGCCGTTGGGCTCGATGAGTTCGATGCTCACGTTTTGGCCGACCCTGAAAAACGCCATCTTGCAACTGGCTTCCGGGGCGGGCTTGCCGTTAACGACAGTCCCTGTCACCTCGTACTTGCCGCTGTCCGATATCGGCGGGGGCTCCACTCCGAAAAACTCCGCGAACTTTTTCCTGCTCGCCTCGACGTCGCGCACGACAAAGCCAACCTGCGTCATGATGTTAGTATCGATAATCCCCGACATACAAAAACCCTCCATTCATGTTAAAAATCTTCTCATATATGCATTCCTTATTGGTAAAATAATGTTACAATGAATTTCATAAAAGAACAATGGTTACATAAGATAAAGAGGTTGCAAAGAACAAATGGATATGGAAAATATAATATGATAGGGTGGAAGCGTTAAAATAAAAGAAAGGGCAGAACTGTGGCGCGAGGGCAAGCAATTGGGATTAAGGCTTGCCATTGGCATGCTTTATTCATGGCAATTTGTACACAGTCTGTGCATGGCCTTTTTTATGGTTATTAACGATATTATCACTGTGAAGGTCCCGCCCAGTTGGGTCTGGGTGAAGGTGACCACGGACGAGGGGCTGACGGGCTGGGGGGAGGCGTACCTGGAGTGCCACGGCGACACGGTCATTGCCGAGGTCGAGCGCATCAAGCCGTATCTCATCGGCAAGGACCCGACCGCCGTGGAGCAGCGGTGGCAGGACATGTACGCCAGCGGGACCGGGTATGTGGGCGGGCCGGTCAAGATGTCCGCCATTTCCGGCATCGACATGGCGCTGTGGGACATCAAGGGCAAGGCCGCCAACCAGCCGATATACAGGCTGCTGGGCGGGCCGACGCGCGAGGGCGTCACGATGTACCACTCATATGTCACGGGCGAGCCACGCTTTGTCGAGCCGGGCGACCCATACCGGGCAAGGTACAAGGACAGCCCGAGGCGGCTCCCGTCGCAGATGACGAGGGAGGAGCGGCTCGAGGGGGTGGCAGCCGGCGGGCGCGGCTATATGAGCCTTGGCTACCACTGCCTAAAGATGCATGTGGGCATCAGCAGGGACTTCACGGGGCAGAGCGCTGTCGACATGATAGCGGAAAATGTCGCTACGGCGCGCGCGGCCATGGGGGCGGACGCGCTGCTGGCCATCGACGTGCACAACCCGCAGCCGATGATGGCGCTGAAGCTTGCTCAAAAAATCGAGCCCTACAACCTGCTGTTTATGGAGGAGCCCGTGTCCGTCGAGCGCATCGAGGACTTGGCGCTCGTCGCGGGGCGCACGACGATCCCCATCGCCGCAGGCGAGCGCTGGATGGGCAAGTGGGACTTCCATCGGGCGCTGGACGCGGGCGCCCGAGTCTTGCAGCCTGACATCGCGCACGCGGGCGGCATAACCGAACTCAAAAAAATTGCCGCCGTCGCCGAATGCTACGGCGCGTACATGGCGCCGCACTGCCCGCTCTCAATACTGAGCATGGCCGCCAGCTTCCAGCTTGCTATGGGCATACCGAACTTTTTGGTGCAGGAGCACAACGAGGTCAACGACTATTTGCTGGACGGAAAAATCGTATATGGATATGGCTTTTTAAAAACGCCGTTCACGCTGGAGGCGGACGGCATGGTTTATGTGAGCGAGGCGCCTGGGCTTGGCATCGATATTGACGAGGAGTCGCTGCGCGAAATAATGCGAAAAAAAGAATGGACAGTCGCGAGGGGATAGCAAGAGATAGCGAGAGATAGCGAAATATAAGGGGTAGGATATGAAAAAAATCGCTGTATACGGCAAGGGCGGCATCGGTAAGTCAACCGTTGTGTCCAATTTATCTGCCGCCCTGGCGGGGATGGGGCTCACCGTCATGCAGATCGGCTGCGACCCAAAGTCCGACTCCACCCGCAACCTGATGGGTTCCGCAAAAATCCCGACGGTGCTGGACAGCCTGCGGGACAAGGGCGACGTCGAGTTGGACGATATCGTCGCCAAGAGCGAATGCGGCGTGCTCTGCGTGGAGTCCGGCGGGCCTGTCCCCGGCGTCGGCTGCGCGGGGCGGGGCATCATAACCGCATTTGAAAAACTGGAGGAGCTGGACGCATATGGCGCATACAAACCGGACGTCATCTTCTACGACGTGCTGGGCGACGTCGTCTGCGGCGGATTCGCGATGCCCATTCGCGGCGGGTACGCGGACGAAGTGTGCATCGTGACGTCCGGGGAGATGATGTCGCTCTATGCGGCGACAAACATATCTCACGCGGTAAAAAGTTTCGGCGCCCGGGGCTACGCCTCCTTGCGCGGGCTGATTTTCAACGCGAAGAACATCGAGGGCGAGGCGGAACTGGTGGAAAAGGCAGCAGAAGAAATCGGCACGGACATCATCTACAGGCTGCCACGCGACGCCATGGTGCAGAAAGCCGAGAACCTCGGCAAGACCGTTGTGGAGGCGTTCCCGGACAGCGAGATGGCTTCCCGCTTCCGCGCGCTCGCACAACTTCTAATGGGTGATATGCAGGTGACCATATGAGCCATGTGGCGGCGGTGACGCCGAACGAACTCAAACATTTGCGGCGTCTGTCGACGGTGCGGTCGGGCAAGAATATAAAGTTTTTGACCCCCGCCGTCTATTCGGGGGGCTGGTGCCCGATGCGCGTGGCGTGCAATATCGTCGAGGACATCGAGGGACTGTCGTACCTGCTCATAGGCATGCCGGAATGCGCCACGCACTCGCGCGGCATGAACGCCATGCCCGAGGGCGAGCATGGGGAGCTGCGCCGCCTCTATACGCTGGACGCTAACGAAGTGGTGTTCGGTTGCCGCGAAGGCGTCGTCGACGCGCTGCGCACCATGGATGGGGAAGGCGCCCGCGCCATCCTGATGATAGCCACATGCGTGACGGACCTTATCGGCGAAGACTTCGAGGGCATCATCGACGAGATGCAGCCGCAACTGGCGGCGCGGCTGTCGTTCGTCGCCCTCGGCCAGTTCAAGTGCTTCGGCGGCTCCATGGGGACGTGGCAGACGGCTGAGGCTTTGGGGCGGCTGATGGAGGCGAGGCCGACCGACGGGCGCAGGGCGAACGCGCTGCTGGTCGAGCCGTGGCGCAACAAGGCGTCGCCCGTGGAGTTCCCTCCGATAGTGGGCGCATTGGCCGAAAGGGGCGTGAATATCCGCCCGCTGGCTGCCGGCGCGAAGCTGGACGACTTTATGGACGCCCCTGACGCGTCGATGAACCTGGTGCTTTGCCCGTACACACAGCCGCTGGCCGCCGCGATGGGCGCGGCGTTCGGCATCCCGTACGCGCCGCTGCACAATGCGTTTTCGGTAGCGGACATAGACGGCGTTCACGATATGATTGCGTCGGCGTTCGGCGTCGATCTGGGCGGCGCGTTCGAGAGCGAAAGGGAGCGGGCGCTCGCGTTGGAAGAGCGGGCACGCAAGGAGCTGAGCGGGCTGCGCTACGCGTCGATGCCTGGCGTGGACATGCCCGCCGCGCTAGCGCTGTACCTGGCGGGCTTTGGCATGGCGCCGCTGGTCATGCATATAGAGGACTTTCACAACGAAGACGCGGGCTACGCGCAGGCGCTCAAAGCGCTGGGCTTCGACCCGCCTGTGTGCCGGCTGATGAACATCGATTACGATGTGGAAGTGATCCGTCGGCTCGGGCCGGATATGTGCGTCGGGGATATCCCCGACCATGTTACATGGCTCCCGTACGCGGAAAAAATGGGCGACTTTTTCGGCGAGGCAGGCTACGGGCGGACATGCGGGCTACTGGAGCGCATCCTGTCCGTGGCGGCAGGCTTGTGAACGGGGCGCCATTGACGGGGTTGCAGTATAATTGAAGAGTGGCAACAAGTTTAATGGTGGGAATAGGTTTATCGGAGATTTTAAGATAGGAGGCGACTGATGGGGCTGCACAGATTCAAGCCCATGCCGTCGGGGCGCATGGGGATTTTTTGGACGCTTGCCCCCATTAAAGAAGCGGCGGTCGTGGAGTTCGGCTGCATGGGGCACAACCTGTACAGCGGCTCGGCGCTAAAGCGCGGCGGCATATATGAAGGTTATGGCGCTTCGCTGTACACGACATACATAGACGAAACGGACATTTCGCTGGGCGACACCTCGCGCCTTGATGCTACCATCAGCCATGTCATCGAGTCGGAACACCCAAGGGTCATCTTCTTGCAACCATCCGCCGTGCCGGAAGTCATCGGCACGGACATGACAGCTATCAGCAACATCATGCAGCCCAAGTTCCCGGGCGTCCGTCTGATCCCCATGGGCCACGGCAGTTTCGATATCACACCGCACCGGGGCGTCAGTGAAGCGCTGCTAACACTTGTGAACACCATTCCGGCCGATATTGCCAATGCCGCCGCTCCCGCCTCTACCCACTCTCACGCCGCTCCCCAGCCAACGTACAACATTATCGGCTCCTGCCCCGACATATTCCGCTACCACGCCGACGCGGGCGAAGTTATCCGGTTGATGCGCGGCGCATTCGGCATGGACGCCTGCTGCGTCCTCTCGTCCGGCGCCAGCGTCTCTGACATCGAAAACATGGGCGCCGCGAGCGTCAACCTCGTGATCAGGCAGGAGGGTGTCGCGGCGGCGAAAGCCTTGCAAGAGCGGTTCGGCATGCCGTATGTGTACGGGCGCCCATATGGCATCAAGGGGACGTCCCGATGGCTCGGCGAAGTCGGGGAAGCGCTGGCGAGCGCGCCGGACGGCGCGTTCATCAGCAGCGAAGAGGCGCTGGCGTACGATCAGATAGACCGCGCCTACGACTATATGGAAGGCAACGAATGGTCCTACCCAGACGAAGCGGTCCTGTCGCTCGGCGGCCATTACGATGTCGTGAAAGGCATCCTGCGCTACGCTACCGACGAGCTGCCCCTGCGCAAAGGCGACTGCTGGTGCGACTGCCCGGAGATGGCGGACGCGGACATCCCATATTATTCCGAGGCGCAGTGGATACCTGTCGTGCAGAACCACAAAAAAGGCTATCTCATGTTCAGCGGCGAGGCCTTGAAGTGGGCAGGAAAAAATACGCAATTGCAAATCTCGAACCCGGACATCGGCTGGCGCATACACCCGTATGAACCGCCGTTTGTAGGCTACCGGGGCGCTGTGCACCTGGTCAATCTGTGGATCAACGAATACACCCTGACGCATTAAAATGTAATAATGTTCACGACGGAGCCATCACCAACATGGCACGAAAGTAGCGGATCAGGGGGACGGTTCTCTTGACGCGACCGGATCAGGGGGACGGTTCTCTTGATCCGCGTTTTATTCCCACGCGCCCCACAGCATGCGGGGCGTGTATAGTTTATCCGCATTAATACGGATTAAGAATTCGCGGACTTTGCGGTAGTCGTCCGAAAAAAATGGTGCGGGCGCGTAATTTCTAAATACAACCGGCATATAATTTCCTTCCTACGGCGCACCGAGGGCGTCACGCCCTACGATTGCGGCGCGCCGGGGGCGTCGCGCCCTACGAATGCGGCGCTGCGGGCGCCTTTTGTTTGTGGTTTTGCTCCAGTTCCAGTAGCCTTTTTATGCGGAGAATAACTGTTTCATCGGGGTCGTAGACATAGACGGAGACATGCCTCCCGTTGCGCAGCCTGCACGCGTATACGATCTCTTTGCCCAAAACATTGATATCGATGCCCCTGTGGCAGGCGTATATGCTTTTTTCCCCGCCGTTGCAGGCGTCAGCAGCGGTCTTGTTGCAGATATATATGTGCTCCCATACAAAACTGTGAAATCCCTCTTTTATTATCGTTTCCCCATATTTAACGATATTGGGCAAAGGGACGCACACGCGCCAACTTTTCGTATCGTCGTCCCAATAATCGTTTTTAAGCTCGATATGGCAAAGTCCCTGATTGAAATGCGTCTGGCCTGTCTCGCTATAGCCGTTCTGTATGCCCGTCCATTTGAGGTTGATCTTTTTTTCGCGCAAATACAAAGCAAACCCCAGCGCGATCTCTTTGACGTCGGCGCCAACAATCAACGGGATCCTGTCCTCAATTTCACGCATGTACTGCCGCTTCTCAAGTTTGTCGTATTTATAGCCCGGGCATATCTTCCGAAAATCGCATATCTGGAAACTGTTTTCCAAACTCGCCCTTTCCTTTTTATCGCGCACATATTTTTGCATCGCCTTCATGGCGTCAAACATTTTGGGGTACAGTTTGCTTATGGCTTCGACCTTGCCATCGCTCGCGCAAAACTCTATCCCTGTATGGGCCAACACGTCCGCATACAGCCCCTTCGCATTGGCCGCCATGGTTTTGCTCCGCATGGACGCAGTGACGTCGAGGCGATCGTGCGCCCTTTGCCCTTGCGCCAGTTCATTGTTGGCCAGATTCAACCAGAAGCTGAACAATTGCCACGGTTCAAATTCATAGCGCTCCGCATTTTCATATATATCGCTCAGCGTATGGAGCATGAACAGCCGCATCTGCCTGCAGCTTTCATATAGATCAGCGTCCATCAGCCCCATTACCTTGACGGACAGCGAAAGCTCCTCCGGCATGACAAGGACGCCGCAGAACCAAACAGCTTTGTGTTTTTTTGATGGGAAATCGGTTTGGTTTATATCAAACAGCATCTTTTTAGCCCCCAACGATAATTTATTAATCCAAATACGAATATATGTTAGCATCTAGTATCGTATAACCGCAAGCTTAGCCTTTATGGTAATTCCCTCGGATTACTGGCAGGCGTCGCAGATAGACGGGCAGAGCCACTTTGGATATCTGCTCCGCATCGTCATGCCCCTGTCCGGTGCAACCATCATATCCGCTTCGCTGCTGGCGTTTAGGCGCCTATTACAACGTGAAGCTGCTAGAGCAAATCGGCTATGACGCCCCCGCTAAAATATATGAGGTGTTCGAACAAAACAGAATTATATAATATGGCCATGTAATAACATGCAAAATGACAAGTCATACATTTTTACATTTTTACATTTTTATCTTAATGGAAACGCGGGGGACAATTATGCTGACACGCGAGATGATGCGCATTGTCAAAGCGCAGCTTGCTATTGATTTGAACTGCATTGCCGACGATTTTGACAGGGACGGCGTCGTGTTCTGCGAAACCAGGGAGAACCCGGGTAGGCGCCCGTTCCCACGCGGCGAGCGGCACATAGAAATGTATACGATGGGCAGCGCGGTCATTGTATCGGCCACGCCTGACATTTTGCCTTATCTTCGCGAACAGCTTGACGGCAAGAACCGGGAAGAGGCGTTTGATATGCCGTTCATATTCGGGCACGGCATTTGCCATTTGCCCAATTTGGAACATGTGCCTGTCTTGCCGGCGCCGGACGGGATAGAGATCGCGACAGTGGCGCAGCTGGACATATTGGTATGACATTCCGAATGAAATGTATTGCACAGAGCCAAAGGAATAATTATTATATTACTAAACTATGGATTTATTAACAGGAGGAGCATAAATGAAATACCCATTAATTTTTAAAGATCATCCGCACATTATGCACGGCGGCGACTATAACCCGGATCAGTGGCGCGACACTAAGGATATCTGGCTTGAGGATATGCGGCTCGCGAAGCTTGCCGGCATCAACACGCTGAGCGTGGGGATATTTTCGTGGGTGTCGCTGGAACCTGAGGAAGGCCGGTTTGACTTTTCATGGCTGGATGAGATACTAGACCTCATGGCGGGCAACGGCATAGCCGCCGTGCTGGCCACACCGTCGGGAGCGCGCCCTGCCTGGATGAGCCAAAAATACCCGGAGGTGCTGCGGGTCGGCGCCGACAGGCGGCGCAATCTGCACGGCGGGCGGCATAACCATTGCTTTACGTCGCCTGTCTACAGGGCAAAGGTCAAGCAGATCAACACGCTGCTGGCGGAGCGGTACAAAGGCCATCCGGCGCTCGCGATATGGCACCTCTCCAACGAATATGGCGGGGAATGCCATTGCGAGCTATGCCAGGAGGCGTTCAGGGAGTGGCTTAAAGCCAGGTATGCGTATTCGCTGGACCGGCTCAACCACGCATGGTGGACGGCTTTCTGGAGCCACACTTACACGGACTGGAGCCAATTGGAATCCCCTTCGCCCATCGGCGAGAGGAGCGTACACGCGCTCATTCTGGACTGGAAGCGGTTTGTGACAGAGCAGACGATTGATTTTATGAAAGCTGAGATGGCGCCGCTCAGGCGCATAACGCCTGATGTGCCCTGCACTACCAATATGATGGGTTTTTATGACGGGCTCAATTATTTCCGCCTGTCTGAAGAAATTGATATCGCCTCATGGGACAATTATCCGACGTGGCGCGCCGATGCGGGCGGCGCGGGCGACGCAGGGCATGCGGCGCGCATCGCCTTGACGCATGACTTGAACCGAGGATTAAAGGACGGGCGGCCCTTTATGCTGATGGAGAGCAGCCCATCGGCGACCAACTGGCAGCCCGTAGGCAAGCTCAAACGCCCGGGGGTCCAGACACTGGAGAGCCTGCAGGCGGTGGCGCACGGCAGTGACACGGTGCAGTATTTCCAGTTTCGGAAGTCGCGCGGCAGTTTCGAAAAATTCCATGGCGCGGTCGTGGATCACGAGGGGACGGAAAACACGCGGGTGTTCGGGGAGGTCGCGCGGACGGGCGCGGCGCTGGCGAAGCTCGATGCGGTAGCCGGCACGGCAAAGCCTTCTGATGTCGCGCTTGTATATGATGTTGAAAATCGGTGGGCAATCGACACTTTTACAGGCTTTACGAGGGACAAGAAATATGTCGAAACGCTGACCGAACACTACAAGCCGTTTTGGAAGGCCGGGGTTTCAGTGGACATCATTGACAGCACAAAGGATTTGGATAAATACAAGCTTGTGATAGCTCCGATGCTGTATATGCTGAGGCCCGGGATGGCCGAGAAGATTGAGCGGTTTGTGGGCGGCGGGGGGACGTTAGTCACAACATATATGACAGGGTATGTGGATGAGCATGACTTGTGCTTCCTGGGCGGGTTCCCGGGGCCGCTCAAGGGCGTGCTGGGCGTTTGGTGCGAGGAGATTGACGGTTTGTACGAGGGCGAGGAACGCAAGATCCGATGGGGCGGGAAGGAGTACGCGGCGCGCGAGCTGTGCGAAATCGTGCACATCGCCGCCGACAGTGGCGCCATTGCGGCTGGAGAGTATTTGGATGATTTTTATGCGGGCAGCCCCGCTGTCACAGTGAACAGATACGGCGAAGGCGAGGCATACTTTATTGCCGCCAGAATGGACGAGTGTTTCAACGCCGACTTCTTCGGCGCGCTGGTCAAAAAGCTGGGAATCCGCAATGCGACGGGCGGCAATCTGCCGGAAGGCTGCACAGCCCAAACCCGCACAGACGGCGAGCGCAACTACGTTTTCCTGATGAATTTTACTTCGGAGAGCAAAACAATCGATGTCGGTTCCGGCGACGGCAACGCCGCCGGCAGAGCCAGTGCCGGCAACGACGACGCCGCTAGCGTCGCTAGCACCTCCGGCGCCGCCACGAGCCTGCTGACCGGAAACGCCATCAAAAAAACCGTGGAGCTCCCGCCCTGGGGCGCAGAAATCTATGTTGAGGATAGAAATTAATGTTGCGGATTAATATGTGAAAGGGCAATGCAATATAGTGAACAGGGGCCGAAAAGGGGATAGATATGCAAGGAAAACATAGGGTTTTAGCATCGTTAATCTGCATAGCGATTGCGATTTTTGCGTCATTGGCAGTTATGCCTGTATTGCCAATGCATCGTGCATCGGCCGTCGGCAGCAATGGGAAAGAGGCCATCGCTGCGTATGCCTTTGAAAGCCCGGGGTGGGCGACCTTTGGAATCGTTGTTCCAAAGGGGAAAGCATATGACGGCTTGAAAGTCGGCGGCCTTGCCACGCAAAACGATGTGAAGAACAGATGGTCCGATGGGTCAATCAGATATGCCATATTGACAGTGTATATCGACAATCCCGATAGCTACGAAATTTATGAAAATTTCGCAACCACGGGTTCCTTTACCCCCGTTGTCCCGGCAGCAAGGTTGGGACTGAACATCGAAGGGACTGCCCTCTATGTATCTGATTTACCGGGTCCTGCCGGCGGTGATTTATGGCTGGACGGGCCTTTAGTGAAAGAATGGCGCGTCCGCGACATTCCGAATCTGAACGGCATCGAGCATCCCTTTTTATCAAATATCTGGGATATTCGCATTTACAACGATGCCACGGGAACAGTTGATGTGGCAGTAGAAAACATCAGGGATGTGGCAGAAGCAGACGGTGTAGTTTATGGAGCAGATATCATAGTCGATGGAACCATTGCATACCACCACGAAATGTCGCGCCCGGGCAAAAACCCCATATCTTTTTATGGCGGCGCATATGGAACTTCCTATTATAGCCTGGACAATGAGTTGACAAGGGGCAACTACATCAGAATCACCAGCGGGCCTACCAGCGGAACCGTAGGATGCGTGTATGGCTTTAATAATTCATTGACGCCGCGCGGCGACCATGTAATAGACATACCCAGTGCGCTCTTGTCCGGTGGGTCTTCCGATGGCGAAAATTGGGAAACCGTATTTTATCACCAATATGGAGCCAGATGGCGCAAAACAGTCGATGTCGGCAGCTTTGTTAAGTCAACAGTCATTACGGACTTCGCACCCTTTATCGAAGCTAATGCTATCCCGGAATATATGCCCAATGTCTATAGTACAGCAACCCTGGTGGGCTACGGCGATTGGGAAGGCGCTGATCCACTTGGTTTTTCTTCTTTGTATGTTGGTATGACGGCTACCGGAGGAAGACCTGAGCTGGGACCCTATCCAAGGTGGGCGGCACGATTTATTGTTCACCAGACCTCGGAGCTGCGGGAACAGACCCTATCCCTTGGCGATTTGGCAGGCTCATGGGCGATGCATTTTGCAAAAAGCGACCCGTCCCAATTGGTGACCTTGGACGAAAAACCGAATTATTTTTTGGATACCCGCGCAAGCCCAAACGACAAGCCTTTAAACAACCTGAAAGGCGCGATCAACCTCTTTTACAACAGCCACGCCCCCTCATATGCGTATATCCCCTATCTCGTAACCGGCGATAGGTATTACAGCGACGAAATGATGTTCCGCGCCAACCATGCGATAATGTCAACTTATCCTGGCTATGTGGAGCCGGGCGCGATATTCCGCAGTACGGAAGGTATGCTATGGAACAACCAAATGCGCGCCATCGCCTGGGGGCTTCGGGACTTGGCGGATGCGGCGTTTTATCTGCCGGACGGCTCGCAATATAAAGGATATTTTGAAAGAATCGTCGCAAACAACCTAAGGGGCATGGATGAGCTTGTGAGAGAAACCCACTCTCCCCTTGGTTTTGTCCGAATGGGCAACAGTTTTGAAGCAAATGGCGATATGCGGACAGCTCCATGGATGGGCGCCTATCTTGTCTGGTCGCTGCAGCATACGATAGAGCAACGGGCCGACACAAACGATGATCCCGGGCTTGGCGCTGTCGTTCGGGATTCGATGTTAAAATACCTGTTCCAGCCGGCTATTGAAGAAACGGATTTTCCGCCGGAGTACCTGCCGGGTTATTGGATATTGAACGGCCGGCGAGTCGGGTCATATGGCGTGGTAGCGGAGTTTTATGATACATGGAAGGAATTGTACGAACGCAATTGGCTAAATCCTGATGGAACGCCAATGCCCATACCGGACTGGGGCTACGGGCTAGACTTGCGGCTTGCGCTGATTGCCGGCAAAAGAGCCGGGTATCCCGGCATTGATAAGGCTTATGATTTCTTTATGGAAATGCTTGGCGACCCTTCAAGGAATCTGCTGGATCGGCTGCCTGAAGGCTCGGCATATGCATTTGCTGATTATACAGCCAAGCCGGGCGACACGCCAACGCCGCCCGAGCCAACGCAACCTGAACCCTTGCCGACCGAACCCTTGCCGCCCGAGCCCACGCCGACGGAGCCGGAACCTGCGCCGACAAATCCTTCCGGAGGCAACGCAGACGGCGGGAATGGCAGCGGAGGGGGCGATAACAGCGGCGGAGGCAGCAGCGGAGGGGGCAATGGCAGCAGCGTTGGCAGCAGCGGCGGTGGAAACAGCGATGGTGCAGGCTCGCAATCGACAGCACCACTCAAAAGCGAAACGGCAGCAGAGGCAACCGGCGACCCTAGTGTTTCTGACGCCCCATCCCCGGGATCATCCACCGGCATAAAAGAAAATCTTGTCCCGGGTTCTGCGGCAGGCTTTAGTAATCCGTTCGATGACATTAATGAAAGCGATTGGTTTTACGACTATGTGATGAATGCATATCATACCCGCTTAATGATAGGGACCTACACTGACCCGATGCTATTTAGCCCGAATATTCCAACAACGCGGGCGATGATAGTGACTGTTCTGCATAGAATGGAAGTTGCCGCAAACCCAATAAACATCGATGAACACATAGATGAACACATAGATGAACAAATAAACGAAGGCGCATTCTTTATCGATGTGCCGGAAGGCACATGGTATTACGAGGCCGTTCAGTGGGCGGCGAAGCGCGGTATTGTGGAAGGCTACGGAGGAGGCTTGTACGGACCAAACGACAACATCACGCGCCAGGATTTGGCGGCGATTTTCCTTCGCTATGCCAACTACCTTGGTATTTTATTGCCTGCAATACGCGATTACAACGGTTTCGCCGATGATTCCGATATATCCGAATATGCAAAAAATGCAGTACAGCAATTATACAGCGCCAAAATCATCAGTGGAAAACCGGGCAATATTTACGACCCCAAAAGCGAAGCGACCCGCGCTGAATTCGCCGCAATACTTATAAGGTTTATTACCTAGGCCGGCG
>WRLR01000018.1 GCA_009777515.1 Oscillospiraceae bacterium
CGCCGGATTTGATGGGAGGTATTCGTTTGAGAGTGACCTTGGAAAGACGCTTTTTTAAATGAGCAAATTTGTTGCCCGTCTAGTAAATTTTAGTCAGGGACGCATTGTGTCTAAAATTAATAGAAATCCGGGGCTTTAGTAAGACACAATGCTTGTGTCATATAAAAAGATGTAAATTATTGTGCTTCATAGGCGTAAATAATTGGCAAAAACTATTTAATCATAACTTCATTATCCAGCGACCGGTTTTCATTTCCAGCATTGTCTTGTATTATTATTTGTAAAGGGTATTTTCCGGGTTTATCAAACTCAATCATTACATCCCAAATATATGCTTCAGATATATCAATATTTCCATCAACATCATCCACAATGCTTATATAATCGCTCCAGTCCGGCTTGATACCTTTTTCAATTATTAGAGGTTTTAAGATGACTATTTCCGGCGGTGTTAAATCGGCTAAACCAATATAGTCTTGAGCGCTCCTTAATGCTGTTAAAGAATGATTTGCAACATATAACTGCGTATCAATCTTACCCCAAATACTTCTTGGGAATTTTGCTTGAATTGAAGATAAATATAGGCTTCCATCTTGGGGGTTCCAATACTCAACAAGTGTATATTCACCTTGATTATCTTTTTCAAACGTAATAGCAATCGGCATATGATTTCCACCGCTTAAATGCAATTTACTTTTATTATATGAATATGCGGCAGAGTATGCCATAGCATATACCGTTACAATATTATCGTTATCATCTATGTGAAGCGTGGTATGCGCTTCTGTTTGATAAACGTCTCCGAGGTAATCATAGTTATTGTTGGCAATTATCGCTTGTGATACAGCGACTTCAAGAGGTGATTTATTTAACGGTATTGTTTCAACTGGCTCTATTAACGGCACAGTAAAGTCAGTATACCGCGCCCCCTCGTCCGCAAATAGTGGTACTGTTGCGGACTTGAAAACAATCGTATTATCGTCTGCGACGTCGAAAACCGCAAACGGCTCTAATCTTGAACTTTCAACGATATTTTTGTTTTTATAGCCAATTAGCAACTCGTCTTTTTCAAAAGAATAATAGACAGTTCCGACCATTGCATAACTGCTGATCGGCGGCGTAGCAAGTCTTGCAGTACCATCATGGTATAAAGAAACAGATAGCAACCGCGAACCTTTATCTCTATCCGTCGCATTTTCAAGAATATATTGCCGCAAAGGTTCATCAGGCGGACGATTACTCATTATACGCCATGCGCCCTCGCTCTCGACCGTCAACAGATAATCGCGGCTATATCCTTTCAACTCAAAAATACGCCAAGTGCTGTATTCGTCGTTAGCGTATCCGATTTCCTTTCCTTGTCCAGCATTATTCATAGGCGTTTCGTGATAGACAGTATCGCCCCAAAGCAATTTCATATCTTTGAAAAAGAAAGCAGGGTTTTCCTCATAGACTATTTTCATTTCGATCAGCGGCGCATTGACAATCTTATTCATCGCAAACCCAACACTTAACACAGCAACCAAAGCGATCGCCGCAACGATAATCACCCGCGACGTTTTTTTGAAGTTTAATACATTTTTGACCCGTTCTTTTATGCCGCCCTCTCCAAACGCAAGAGGACTACCGCCGATAATGCGTCGTTCCGTTGCCAACGACAGAAGCGTAAGCGAATAATCCTTTTTCGTTTCGCCACCTGCTTCTTTTAAGACGCGTTCATCACAGGACATTTCCATATCAACACCCATCAACAGGAACGCCACCCATGCAAGCGGATTAAACCAATGTAGACATAAAACGAAATATGCTGCAAACTTCACGATATGGTCATGCCGTTTTATATGCGTTTTTTCATGTAAGATAATGTAACTTATTTCTTGTTCAGATAAACCAATCGGCAAAAAAATCTTCGGCCTAAAAATGCCAAGCACAAATGGCGTTTTGATGTTTTCTGCTTCATAGATATTTGCTTCTGTGTGCGCCGCTTCGTTCATTTTTCGCTTAAGGATTAAGAATGAAATATTACCGTAAATGAGCATTACAGCAACACCGACAATCCAAAACCACGCGCCGATTGCCGTCCATATCTGCAACGGATTAACGCTTGCGGCAGTTTCGGCGGCAGGTAAAATACTGCTGACAGCATTATTCACAAAGGGTATGCCGCTATCAATACGCGGTATCGGTTGCATGGCTATATCGGGCGGTATGGTTTGCGCCTTAAACGGTATCAAGCTGAAAACGCTCTCGACTGAAAACGGGAACACAAGCCTAAACCCCGCCACCGCCCATAAGCAGTAAGAGATCGATTTCGGGGCTTTTTTGAGCGGCAGACGGGCAACGCAGATAGCCGCGATAACAAACGCCCCTGTAAGGCTCATATTAAGAATAGCGAGGAACAGTTTATCCATTATTACCGCCCCCTCCATGCATTTCATTTAGAAGTTTAAATTCGGCCGCTTTCCAATCTAAATTAAATAGACCAATCATAGTCTAACACGAGTAGACTGTATTAGTCAATATATATTTCGTTATCCAAAAAATATTTTCTCATCTCGTTGAGCTTGGGTAACTGTGGGTAAATTGACTTGCGTTGTGTATTTTGTTATTTTATCGTCATAGCCAGTATATCGTCATAGCGCCGCTTATCGTCATGCGCCGCTTTGTATTGATATGGCGATGCGGCAAATTTTATGAAATTATTTCGGAGGTGCATGTGCATATGGGTTATTTAGATGATATGTTCGGATTGGGAGGCAAGGTTGCGCTGGTCACCGGGGGCGGGCGCGGCATCGGGCAGGTGGTGGCGATCGGCCTCGCGAAGGCCGGCGCCGCTATTGCCATCTTTTCACGCACCGGTGCGGACGAAACGGTTAAACTGATTGAAGCCGCAGGTGGGAAAGCGGTCAGCATTATAGCGGACGTCACGGACGAGGCGCAGGTGGACGCAGGTATAGCCGCCGTGTTCGGGCGCTTCGGCTCGCTCGACATCGTGTACAACAACGCGGGCATATGCATCCACAAAGACACGTTTAGCGCGTCCATTGCCGAGTGGCGCGAGGTGATGGACATCAACGTGACGGGCGAGTACATCGTGGCGCGCGCCGCAGGGCGGGCCATGCATGAACGCGGCATTAAGGGGAGCATCATAAATATGGCGTCGATGTCGGGCAGCATCGTTAACATCCCGCAGTGGCAGGCGTCGTACAACAGCTCGAAAGCCGCCGTCATCCATATGTCGCGCTGCCTGGCGGTCGAATGGGCGCCGTACGGCATACGCGTCAACAGCATCAGCCCCGGCTACATCGCGACGCCGATGTCCGTGGACACCCCGCAGGAGCTGCGCGACGCGTGGATGCCGCTGATCCCGCAAGAGCGCATGGGCGACCCGGAAGAATTGATGCCGCCGATTTTGTACTTGGCCAGCCCCGCGTCCGGCTACACGACCGGAACCGACGTAATAGTTGACGGCGGCTATTCCGCAAAATAAGGGTGGGTCAGGGGGTCTGTTCTCTTGTGCTAGTTTCACAGCACACGAGAACCGTCCCCCTGATCTGTAACCCCGATATGTGCAGGAGTACCGTCCCCTTGATCCGCTCCCGCTCTGTTTCTTTTCATACCATATTACGGCAGATCGCTACCCGCTGATAGCAGCAGGGCGTACCAGTCCTCGCGGCTGAGCGTGACGTCGGCGGCCTTGGCGCAGTCCGCCAGCCTGCCCTCGTTCATCGTGCCCGTGACCGGCTGCATCTTAGCCGGGTGGCGCAACAACCAAGCGACGGTGATGGTCGTTTCTGAAACACCGTATTTCTGCGCCATCTCGGTCAGCTTTTTGTTGAGCTCCGGGTACTTGGGGCTGCCGATGAAAACGCCCTCGATGATGCCGTATTGGAAAGGAGACCACGGCTGTATCGTGATGTCTTCCAGCCTGCAAAAATCCAGTACCCCGACGTCACGGCTGACTGAGTACTCGTCGCCGACCCTGTTGACGTGGATGCCCTGGGTTATCATTGTCGCGTTGGTGATGCTAAGTTGGAGCTGGTCGGCGACAATCGGGTATTTGATATACTTTTGCAACAGCCGCATCTGCCCCGGGTTCTGGTTCGAAACGCCGAAATTCCGCACCTTCCCGGCGGAGTGGAGTGCCTCGAACGCTTCGGCGACCTCTTCCGGCTCCATCAGCGCATCAGGCCTGTGCAAAAGCAGTATGTCGATGTAATCGGTTTTCAAGCGGCGCAGGCTGCCCTCGACGGAGCTTACGATGTGTTCCTTCGAGAAATCATACATCCTGCCTGGCACTATGCCGCATTTAGTCTGGAGGATGATGTCCTCGCGCCGCCCGCCAATCGCCGCGAAGCCTTCAGCGAACACTTCCTCGCATGCCGACCTGCCGTATATGTCCGCGTGGTCAAAGAAATTGGCTCCGAGATCGATGGCGTTGCGGATGAAGCTCTCGATTGCTTTCTTTTCGAGCCTGTTCATGCGCATGCATCCGACCGCAATGACAGGCACTTCCAGATTCGACTTGCCAAGTTTGATTTTTCTCATTGATTTTACCGCCTTTATATAATATTCACTTAAATAGTTCCGCAGTTTTTTCCAATTCGGCGGGGATGTCGATATGCTGGGGGCAGCGCTGGACGCACGCGCCGCAAGCCGTGCAGTCCTCCGCCTTTCGCCCATTGGGGAGCGCGCGGTACCGGCCCACGATCTCCAGAGGGGGCGCACCACGCTTATGCTCATTATATAAATTGAAACAGTCGGGGATCATTATACTGGCCGGGCAGTTTGCAAGGCAATAGTTGCAGGACGTGCAGGGGATGGCCGCTATGTTGGATGTGGCGTTCATAGAGGCTTTAATCAAGTCTTCCTCCGAATCCGTCAGCGGCTGGAACGGGCTGAACGTTTTGAGGTTGTCCTGCATCTGCTCCATGTTGGACATGCCGCTGAGCACGCAGGTCGCTCCGCGCAGCGATGCGGCGTAGCGCACGGCCCACGAGGCGATGGACGCGTCCGGCGCGCGCGCCTTTAGCAACGATTCCGCAGCTTTGGGCAGCGTAGCCAGCCGGCCGCCCCTCACGGGCTCCATGACGATGATGGGCTTTTTGTGCTTCAAGGCTATTTGGTGCAGTTGGCCCGCGTCGTCCCGCAGTATGTCGTAATAGTTGAGTTGGAGCTGGGCGAACTCCATTTCGGGGTGCCTGGTCAAGACGCGCTCCAAAAGCGCCGGCGTCCCGTGGAACGAAAAGCCGACATGCTTGCACAGGCCTTTCTTTTTTTGTTCCGCCGCCCATTCGTAGACCCCGGCCGACACGGCGCTGCGCTCATTGGAATCGTCCAGCGAGTGGACCAGGTAGAAGTCGAAATAGTCCAGCCCGCAGCGCTTCAATGACTCGCGGAGTATGCGGTCGCTCGAGCTTTTGCCGCTGGTCTGCCACGGCGGGAGCTTGTCCGCCACCAAATAGGAGTCCCTGGGGTGGCGGGACGAGACCGCGCGTTTGAATTTGTCTTCTGAGCCGCCGTATACATAAGCAGTGTCGAAATAGTTAAATCCCGCGTTTAAGTACGCGTCCGCCATTTTTGTCGTATCGGCTGCCGAGGGCAGCCGCATGAGGCCAAAGCCAAGGGTGGCGTATTTCGGGTTTGGGTTCAACACATCACTGTGCGTCATGTAGAATAATCCTCCATTTGGTTGTAAAACATTTTATTGTAATATTATATCCCTAACTAATCGTAGGTACAATATTCGATGTAGGGGGTAGGGGCGGATTACCTGTGTTTTGTCAGTCCATGTCGAGGTGCATTTTGTGCGATGGGGGAGGGTAGGCGGCCTCCAGCGCGGCCCAGTCTTCTGACGATATGGCTGCCGCCAGGGTGGGCGCCGAGGCGTTTTCCTCTATATGGCGGATCGACGCTGCTTTTGGGATCGCGCAAATGTTGCCGCTACGCAAGACGAATGCGAGCAGGATTTGAAATATGCTTACGTTGTATTTGCCCGCTAGGTTGCGGAGCGTCGGTTCAGTCAAAAAATCCGGCGTTGTGCGCCGCATTTGCCCGCCCTGGGCGAGCGGGCAGTAAGCCATCGCGGCGACGCCGTGTTTCGCGAGCCACGGCAGGAGATCGAACTCGGCGCCGCGCGATCCCAGATGGTAGAGAATCTGGTTTGCCGCGCAGCGGTCGCCGTGCGGCGCTCGGAACAATTCCTCCATGTCCGCGACGTCGAAGTTCGACACGCCCCAGCGCCGTATCTTGCCTCGGCTGACAAGTTCCTCCATGCCGCCGACCATTTCTGGGAGCGCGACGCTGCCGTCGCGCCAGTGCAGGAGGTAGAGGTCGATGCATTCGGCGCCGAGCCTTGCCAGCGATGCGTCGCAGCTTTTGTACAAGGTAGGCGGGGACGCGTTGCACGGGCAGACTTTTGTGACGATTGTGACGTCCGCGCGTCGCAGCGAGCGGCTGCGCAGCATGTCGCCTATCAGCAGTTCTGCGGCGCCATCGCCGTACATTTCGGCTGTGTCAAGCAAGCCCATGCCGAGCGCGACGCCGCGCGCCAGGGCGTCTTTTTCGGCGGCGCGCATGTCCGCGCGTTCGCCAAGATAGCACGTGCCCATGCCGAGTGGGGGGAGATTTATCATCATAAATTGTGGATAGCCCGGGGGCCAGCATTACTAATTATGGATGGCCCTCAAAACACTGAGCTTCATTGCTCTTCTGGCGGGCAGGAAGCCGGAGATTATACCTATTACGGTGGAGAAGACGAGGCCCAAGCCGATTAACCACGGCGGGATTATCGCGATGGGCGGCATGTCCTGCCCCACGTTCCAACCGCGCCCGCCGAAAGAGTTCATCAGATCCCCGCCGTAGTTGTTTAAAACATATGCTGCAACCTCGCTGAACAGGATGCCTATGACGCCGCCAAGGAAGCCGATGAGCGCAGCCTCAAATAGAAAGAGCATCCCAATGTTGCCCAGCTTGCAACCGAGCACTTTCATGACGGCGATCTCCTTCGTACGCTCGTACACCGACATGACCATTGTGTTCGCGATCCCAATTGCCGCGACCAGCAGCGATATTGCGGCGATGCCGCCCAGCAACTGCTGTATCTGGTTCGTCGTCTCCTCCATGTACTGCAGCATATCCAAAGGGCTGCTCGCGCCCAGGCCGAGATCGTTGATCTTGCGCATCACGGTCTCCACGTCGCGCCGGTCGTACACTTTTACCAGCGCGCTGTCGTACGGCGACTCGACTACGTCGCTCATCGACGAGTAATACATGCCCCCGCTCGACGACGAAACGGCGTACCCAATGTCCCTGCCGCCCCCGCCGCCGCTGCCCCTGTTCTGGCGCCTGTTGTCTTCGTCCATGCATTTTTTAAGCCATTCCACATTGACGATTATACTGTTATCGTACTCGGACCACAGGTTTTCGTTGCCTTCCAGGAGACCGATGCCCGTGAACTTGTGGAGCTTGGGTTTTTGGCTCGGGTTGCCCTGGTCCATGCCGGGCTGCCGCCGTTCGCCGTATTGCCAATCGGACGTCATGACGAAGCTGTCGTTGTATATATCGACGAGCGGGTCGCCGCTCATGTCGCCCCAGCCCCAGCCATAGTCGCGCGTGTTCGAGCGCGTGTTCATGAAGTTGTACGGCATGCGAAAGCCGAATATGCCCACATTTGTGTCATTTTCGTCCAACATGCGGCCTTCTTTGAGATCGAAAAAATAATCCATGTACCGCGTGTCTATCCCGATAAATGTACATCCATATGATTTGTACTTACCGGACACCACGTATAGATATTGCCTCATGAGCGGTGTGGCGGCTTCGACCTCCGGAAACGCATCGATCCGAGCAATCGCCTCGTCGTCGAGCATGCCCTGGGACGATTCGACGTAGCCGCTCTCGTCGGGCGGCCTCCAAAAATAGCTCGTCACGCTAATGACCTCGACGTTGCCGAACTGTTCGACGGCTCTCATGTTCGCCTCGCTCATGCCGACGCCGAGCGACATCATGACGATTATCGCCGACGTTCCAATTAATACGCCGAGCACCGTCAGCGCCGTCCTGGCTTTGCGGTTAAACAAGTTGCGCAGGCCCATGCCTAATAAATCTATGATGCGGATAAAATCACCTCCGGCTGTCCCGTTCCTCAAATGCCGCCATAAGCCTAGCGATGCTTTCGTTTTGGGCTTCGTCGTCTAAAATGTAGTCGTCAGTTGAGTCGTCTGAAAGCGGGTCGTTGTCCAGGGCGGTATCGTAATATATGCCTTCGCTGCGTACACTGCCGCCGCTGCTCCCACCACCGCCGTCGCCGCTGCTCCCACCACCGCCGTCGCCGCTGCTCCCGCCACCGCCGTTGCCCCTGCCGTTCCCACCGCCGCTCCCCACGTAGTTATATGGCGCCCCTCCGGACGACAGCTCGTCCTCCGCCATCCGGTTGAGCTCCCGCTCCAGCCGCTTGTTCTTCGCGCGCCTCACCAGCGCCGCCACCACAATAATAATGATGAGCAACGCCGCCCCGCCGGCAGCCGCATACATCGGGTTTTGGCGCACATAATCCAGCGCGCGCCTGATATACTGCATGACGTCGAACTCGGGCTCCTCCTCGAAGTAGGGCATATCGTCATACATGCCCGGAAATCCGGGATCCCGGCCATCCATCATCCAATCGCCCATGTCCATCATTTCCATCGCTAAAAACGGAAACTCCATACGCTCCTCGCACAGGTTGCCCTGCGCGTCCTCGTATGTTATCAGGGCAAACCCGATTTGGTCGCCGGGGAAATCCGGTATGACGTTCGCGTCGTAGAACTCCTGCGAGCCGGGCTGCAGGTTCCCAAAATAATAGCCCTGGGCCTGCGCCGCAAACGGGCCGTCAATGGACGCCATCACATTGTACAGCATCGTTTTGCCCATATTGATGAATGTGTAAGAGACGTTGAACGGCTGGCCCTGCATGACGTTCGGGTTGGATATCATTATGTCCTGAATCGTGACTTTGGTCACCTGCGTAACCGGGATGCTGATGCTCTCCCTCGTCGTTATCGCCACGCTCTTGCTGTCCTCGTATTCTATGTTGGAGAAAAGTTGATAGGACTTGGCGTCGGCGTCGGCCTTTATCATCAGCTTGATGGAGCGCTCGACCTCCTCGCGGGGGCCTATCTGCTCGATGTAGAACGAGTTGCTCCCCTCGACCGGGGTAAAGACGCCGGAGGAACCGCCGCTGCTGTAGCTGCTCCCGGAGCTTTCCACGTCGGAGTCCAGCAGTATCTTGATGTTCTTCACTTCCTGCGACATGCTCGTATTGTAGAAGGTGAGCGTGATGTCCACCGTCTGCCCGGCCTTGGCTTCCCTTGGCTGATAGTCATAGTTGCTGATAATGATCTTGGGGACGGACTCCCTGCCTTCTGTCGTGGTAGTCGTAGTCGGCGTGGTGGTTTCTTCGGGCTTGAACAATTGAATGCCCACATACTGCGTGGCCGTGATCCGCTGGGCCGTCTGCCCGCCCGAGCTGCCCCCGGCGCCATCGCCGCCGCCCGGGCCGTCGTCGTTGTCGCCCGGCGTATATTCAAGCGTGAACGATATGGGGACGTTGCCGGACTGTATGTTGTTCGAAACGGTAAAGTCGAACGAGAGCGGCACGATGCCGCCGGGCGCGATGGGTTTAAGCATCCTCGTGTTGAGCGATCGGCTGATGAACTCCTGCCCGGCGCTGAATGTAAGCTTGATGTCTTCCATTGGGACGTCGCCGGTGTTGGCGACGTTGAACGAGATGCTGAACTGCCTGCCCTCGCCCAGGCTGCCCGACGGCGAGTCTATGTCCGTAAATTCAAAGCTGGAGTAATATGAAACCTTTTGTGACTGCACGAGCGGCAGGAAGACCTGGGAGTCGCCGCTGTAGGACTGGCCCGCGTCGTCCGCATAGGCTATGGTAAGGATGAGCTCCGTGCGGTCGCCCGCCATGCCCTCCGCGCATATCAGTTCAAACGCCTGCGACGCGCCCGCCCCGCCGTCGATTTGGTTGATATAGCGGATGTCCGGGGCGTTGTCGGTGGATATGCCGTCGGCCTTCAAGCCCTTCAGTGTCAGGGCGACGTCCTTTGCGGGGAGGGTGCCCGAATTGGCGATATGTACGGTGAGGATGAATGCCGAGCCGGGCTTGACGGCGTCGATGCGCGGCGTCGCGCTGTCGACCGCTTCTATGACAGCGCCGACAGCCGGCGCCGCCTGGCCGGTGGCGACCTCGGCAAGGCTGATCCGCTCCAGCGTCAGCTTTGGCGCCGTGTTTGTGTTGTTAATCGTGATGATGATGTTTTCGCTCGACTCCGACATCGAGCCCACGCCCAGCACGGTGCGCCCCGAAAAACTCACACTGATCGTGTGCTGCCCGCTTTTCGCCGTCGGCAGCACGCGCAGCTCAAAGCGCGCGTTCTTCACGCTGTTGACGGTCAGCTCCGTCATCCTGGCCGTGAACGCGTATTTGTCGTACTCGAACGGGAACTCGGCGTCCGCGCCGGGGTCGATGGACACCGTGATGTCCCTGGCCGCTTGTTTGCCGACGTTCTTTACCGGTATTTCCAGTATATAGCGCTGCCCGGCGTTCGCGACCGGGAAGCGCGCGCTCAGATCCACTGCGAAGCGGGGCGGCTCGGACGGGCCGGACGGCGGTATGTATTCGGCGCCCTCGCTGTCCGGTACACATTCGGTGATGGTTATACTCCTGGGGTCGTTGAAGTCCGTTTCCTCGCCGCCGCCGATGCTGCGCCTGCCGGAAAAGTTAAACATCAGCGTCGTCGACCTGGTCCCGTTATAAACTAAATCGAATGTAGCCGTCACCAAGTTCTGCGCCCCGTTTATGCGTACGGCGTTGACGCCGCCGGTGAAGCCGCCGCCCGTCGTCCGGGCGGTGATATCGCCCGAAAAGCTTATGCTTTCGGGTATGCGAAATCGCGCCTCCAGGGTGATAGGGTCGTCGCTGAAGACGTCAAATAGCACGCGGGACGAGTTTCTGGCATATACCGTGTAGTCGAGGAATATCAAGCCGGAGTTTTGGACGTTATCGCCGTCGTTACCGCCCGACGCGTGCGCCGGGATGGGCGCGGCAAATGGCGTCGGAAGAAGCTCGGAAAGATGTGTTGGCAGCAGTGAAGCAATTGGCGCCGGCAGAAGCGATGCAAAAGTTGCTGTGAACAGGCCGATTAGGCAAAACGCCGCGAGCGCGACGGCAATTTTTTTGAATGCTTTGTTGTATTTCAAACTGTGTCCTCCTTGATTTTCCGTTTTTATCATTTGTATATATATTTTGTATATGCATTATGTATTATGTATGTATTATGTATGTATTATGTATGTATATATAGCGGGTATAATGCAAGCGGCTTGCGTATGCACGCGCGATGTACCCGCCTTATGCGTTATCTTCGATGCTAGCGATGCACCCTCCCTTATGTGTTGTCTTCGATGCTTATGAAGCACCCTCTCTTATGTGTTGTCTTCGATGCTCACGATGCGCCCGTCGCGTATGTTTATGATGCGGTCGGCATATCGCGACAGATCGCTGTCGTGCGTCACCATTACGAGGGTGCGCCGGGCGCGCCTGGATATGTCGATCATCACGTTCATGACGTCCTCCCGCGTCCTTGTGTCCAGATTCCCGGTGGGCTCGTCGGCGAAAACGATTTGCGGCTGGCCGACGAACGCCCTGGCGATGCCGACGCGCTGCTGCTGGCCCCCGCTCATCTGCGTGGGCCTGTGCCTCACATGCGTTGCCAGCCCGACCCTTCTTAGCATCTGGACGGCCCGCAGGTTCCTCTCCCGCTTGGGCATCCCCCGGAAAATGAGCGGCATGGCGACATTTTCCCTCGCCGAAAGATTCGGCATCAAATTATATGATTGGAAGATAAAGCCGATATGCTCCTGACGAAAGCGCGCCAACCGGTTTTCGCTCATCCTGTTGATGATATGCCCGTCGATGACGATGTCGCCGCGCGTGGGCTTCTCGAGGCCAGCAATCAAATGGAGCAGCGTGGACTTGCCGGAACCCGACGTGCCGACTATGCAGCAAAACTCGCCTTCGCGGATGTTCAAATTGATATCGCGCAGCGCGACGACGCTCTCCTGTCCGACCGGATAGACCTTGCTGATATTTATTATGCGAATTATATCATTCACCGTGCGTGTTTCCTCATATGTATTGTATCTTTGGGGCGGCGCCCTTACAGGATTACGCCGTCCTTGAACAGAGCGATTTCCCGGTAGCCGTTGGCCTCGTTTTTCGCGGCGGCCTCCCCCGATGCGACGGCGATTACATCGCTGTACAGCGCGTCCGCGAGCGCGTCAAAGGCCTCGCCCGAAACGAGCCGCCCCGCGTCGAAGTCGATCCAGCCGGGCTTTTTGGATGCGAGCCGCGTGTTGCTGGCGATCTTCAGTGTAGGCACGGGGGCGCCGAGCGGCGTGCCTCGCCCCGTCGTAAAGAGGATGATCTGCGCCCCCGCGCATGTGAGCGCCGTAATGGCAATAAGATCGTTTCCCGGAGCCTCCAACAGGTTCAGGCCATGCGCCGCCGCTGTGTCGCCATAGCGCAGCACCGCGCGGACCGGGCTCTTGCCGCCTTTTTGCGTGCAACCGAGCGATTTGTCCTCTAATGTCGATATGCCCCCGTCTTTGTTGCCCGGGGACGGGTTTTCGTATATTTCTTGGCCGTGCGAAATATAGTAGTTTTTAAAATCGTTTATCAGCGCCACGGTCTGGCCAAACAGCGCCTCGTTTTCGCAGCGGTTCATCAAAATATGCTCTGCGCCGAACATCTCCGGCACCTCCGTAAGGATGGTAGTCCCGCCGTTGCGCACAATCCTGTCGGACACGGCGCCGACGAGCGGGTTTGCCGTTATACCGGACAGCCCGTCGGAGCCGCCGCACTTGAGACCGATGCACAGTTTTGAGAGCGGGAACGGTATACGCGAGCGGCGCTCCGCCTCGGCCGCGAGCCCGTCCAGTAGGGCCTCGCCCTCCGCGAACTCGTCCGCGCTGTCCTGCGCGACCAAAAAGCGCACGCGCCCGCCGAACATCTTCTCGCAGCCTTTATACCGAAGCGCCAGAACGCGCTTGAATTCTTCGACATGGTTGTTTTCGCAGCCGAGCCCGACGATGAGGACGCCGCCCGCGTTCGGGTGCATGACCAGGTTCGCCAGCAGGTTCTGGGTGCGCTCCTGATCCTCCCCGACCTGCGAGCAGCCGTATGGGTGCGTGAACGCGTATGTTTCCTTATAGCGCCGCCGGCCCGCCTCCGCGAGTTTTTCGGCGGTCTTGTTGACGCAGCCGACCGTCGGGATGACCCATATCTCGTTGCGCGTCCCGATAGTACCGTACTCCCCCGCATAGCCCATAAAATGATCTATAGTCACTCGAGTCGCTCGTGGCGGTGCTTCTTCGCCGCCCTCGCCCATTATGCTTGGCTTAGGCTTATATGTATACTCGATGACATCCTTTAAATTTGTACGCACATTATGGACATGCACGTGCGCGCCCGCAGGGATATCGCATGTCGCGCTGCCTATGGGGTTGCCGTACTTTATAATATGGGCGCCCGCGCGAATGTCGGCGCGCGCGAATTTATGCCCCTGCGGGATGTCGTCCACTAATGTCACGCCCGCCGCTTGCGCGCCCGCCGCCAAATCCGCCAGCGCGACGCCGACGGAGTCGTTTTCGTTTATAATTGTAGCATTCGTTGTATTCGTTGTATTCGTCGTATTCATTGTAATATACGTAATAATATACGTAGCAATTTACGTAGTAATATACGAAATAATATACTAACTAATATACGTACCGTTACACATACCGTTGTTTAACTTCCGCTTAAATATCGTACCATAAATATGTGATTTTGTCTTTTTTTTGTTGCCCGCGCACTCGCCGCGTAATATAATTTTGCCATGAACGCCACAACGCGCGACCGCGACGAATTGCAATCTATATACGATACGCTGCTCGCCCACTATGGGGATTTGCACTGGTGGCCCGCGAAGAGCCCCTACGAGGTCATGGTCGGTGCGATTTTGACGCAAAACACCGCGTGGGGCAATGTGGAGAAAGCTATTGCGAACTTTGGCGGCGGCTTGTCGCCCGGGGCTGTGCTGAGCGCCGGCCGCGCGGAGCTTATCGACATCATACGCCCCGCCGGTTTCTTTAACCAGAAGGCAGGGTACCTTGTTGCGGTGACTGAGTGGTTCTCGCGCTATAGCTTTGATGTGGAAGCCGTCCGGCGCGCGCCGCCCGAAAGGGTTCGGGGCGAGCTGCTTTCGGTCCGGGGCGTCGGGCAGGAGACGGCCGATTCAATGCTGCTGTATGCCTTTGGCATCCCCACATTCGTCGTAGACGCGTATACCGTACGCCTCTGCGGGCGCTACCCGCTATCTGCGGGGGACAATTATACAGCCGTCAAATCATATTTTGAGGCCAATCTTCCAAGGTGCGAAAAAGTCTTTAACAACTACCACGCCTTAATCGTCATCAACGGCAAAACCCACTGCCGCAAAAGCCGGCCCTCCTGCGACCGATGCCCCCTCTGTGCCCGTTGTTCCAAACAAGGCATATAAAACATACAAAACATGTAATAGTGTTCACGACAGTGCCGTCACCAACATGGCACGAAAGTATGGAGTCGTGGACACTATCGCGGCGCAACGCGCCGTGCGAGCGTTTCACGCCCGTAAGGTGAGGGGAACCGCGCTTCCCCGAACCGACGACTTTCATAATAGATAATCTTGCAAAAGGTAATCTTACGCTTTCAAGGGTATATATTGTTTATACGGAAACAATATATCTTTATAATTTTGACAGCCAGGGGATTACATACTTATGCGCAGACAAGCCTATCAGCAAAATCTCAAACACAAAAAATTATTAACAGCGCTCATCTATATCACGTTCGCCGCTCTGTTGGCGATTGGAACGCAGGCGACCGCCTATGCAGCAAGCGCCGCCGCCAGCCCCTTGCTCAGCGTGATGTATAATTTCGGCGGATGCCAGGACGAATACTATACGCCCGAGGCATATTATGTGAAGCCGATAGTCAAAGACTTTACCGGTAACGGGAAACAGGAGATTGTCTTTGGGAACTACGGTATCATGATGCTCGACGCCACCACCGGCGACATCATATGGCGCGTCAACGGCGGCCACGACCGCTCCACGCCGTACTCGCTCACGGGCGGCGACATCGGCATACTGCACACGCTGGAGTCAGCGGACATAGACGGGGACGGGCGGTACGAGATAATCGCCGGCCACGCGAACGGCGCCGTCTCCGTGTTGTCGTGGGACGGCTATTTTAAGCCGGGATGGCCCCAGCAGTTGAAAAAAGGTGGGCATGGCGAACCCGTGACGGCCAGGGTGCGCTCGATCGAGGTCAGTGATTTGGACAACGACGGCAAGTGCGAGATAATCGCCGCCGCGTCCACGGTCGAATCCGAAAACGTGTGGGTATACTCCTATGACGGTAAGCTGATGCAAGGATGGCCCCAACTGGCGCCGTCGCAGGACGCTCTGCTGACGCATGGCATAGATTCGGGCTATAGCTATGGCGTGTTCATGGATGGGGTCACGTCCGGGGACATAACGGGCGACGGCATGAGGGAGGTCATCGTTGCCACGGACACGGCCTATATCTGCGCGTACGACATTAAGGGTAAGCTCGTCGCCGCCAACCCGTCCGTGTTCGGGGGCAGGACATGGGGGAAAGTGGCGCTCTGGGAGGATGTCAGGACCGAAACAAACATGAATTTCAACGAGGGCTGGGGGAGCTGGCCCCTGAAGGGGACGGAAACGCGGTCCGAACTGTATAAAGCCGAGCTCGGCCACGCTGTCATTACAGTCGAGGACATAGACGGGGACGGGAAAAACGAGGTCGTCACGTCGGCGGTCATCGTCGATATGGAACAGTACGACACGCACCTGCAGCACACGACGTCCAAATATATGAGTTTCTTCATCTTCAACGGCGACCGGACGCGGTACAAAGGGTGGGAGGCGTCGCCCAGCGATAAAAACCACATGAAGCCGCCGCTCATCCCTCACGGCGAGAGCCTTGTGGCGGAAGTGCAGTCTGTGCCTGTCGTCGCCGATCTCAACAGTGACGGCGTCAACGAAATAATTATCAACACTTATGACGGGATGATCCACGCGTTTTCCATAGACGACCCCACCCAGGAGTTCGCCCATTTTCCGTTCATGGCGCCGCAGCACCCGGGCAACGCCGAGACGCCGAATGGCGTCGTGTGCGTCGACATCGACGGCGACGGCAAGCTTGAAGTGATATTCACAACGCTCACATCGCCGCTTCCAGGCTTTGAGCAGGCGACGGTCAACGGCCACGTGTATATATTGAACAGCGACGGGACATTGCGGGCTTCGCATGCAATCCCCGACGGCTACCGGATATACGAGACGCAGAAACCCGCGTACGCCAACAGCACATATGCCGCCCCCGCCGTAGCGGACATCGACGGCGACGGCAAGTATGAGATAATCGTCAACACAAAGTACAGCGGTATATGCGTATTAAAAATCGACGCGCAGTACCCACGAAAGGACGCATCGCTGCAGGACGCGCAGCCGCCAGGAGGAGCGGCGGTTATGCCTCAAGGCGCGGCTTCATCTCAAAGCACGGCTTCACCAGAAGGGGCAGTTGGGTCGGCCGGAGCGGCGGTGGTGGCGGTTTCATCCGTAGATCTGGCTGCCGATATAAAATATAGCGACGTCGCCGAGGGCGAATGGTACTACGAGCCGGTACGCTATGCCGCCGTGAACGGCATTCTTTCCGCCGCAGGCGCGGGCATTTTCAAGCCGGACGACGCGCTGACGTTCGGCGAGGCCGTTGCCGCGCTGCACCGCGCCGGTGGCGATCAAAGTGGCGACTCCGGTGACGCCATCGTGTGGGCGCTGGAAAACGGTATAATCGGCGCGGCTGGCGGCGCGGTTGAAATTGCAGTTGGTGGCGAGCCCGATGATGAATATGGCGGCATATCCGCAGCGTCCGATCCAACCGGGGCGGTGACCCGCGAACAGTTCGCTGCAATGGTGTACCGCTATGCGCAGTACATGGGCGCGGAACTGCCCGGGGGCGCCGATATTTCGGCCCGGTTTACGGACGGCGCGACGACAAGCGGCTGGGCGTCAGAAGCAATGGGGCGCTGCATCGGCGCAGGGCTGTTCATCGGTTTTACGGACGGGACGCTGCGCCCGGGGGACGCCGCGACGCGCGCCCAATGCGCCGTCATATTAAAACGTTTCGACGAATTCGCAGCGTTGCCATGACGGGACGTTTGTTGCCATGACGGGACGTTTATGGGCGGGCGCGAAAAATTCATAATAAGTTAACACAATAGAAATGTATACGTAAATGTATACATTTTTCATATAACCGGAGCGACTGAAAGTCCAGCCCCTACAGATACATATTATTATGGACATCCTGCACACGGCGTGATGTCTTGCTCTCGGTCGGGCCGCCGTATCCCGCGTGAATTAACGTAGCCTTGCAAAAACCTTTATTTTTCTATAGAATATCTAGTGTTAATTTACATACGAAAGAGGAGAGCATAAACCGATGTCACTTAAACCATTTATAAAACGGATCATAGCGCTGGCTGTGGCGCTTGTATTATTTGCGGTATCTTCCGCGCCGGCCGTATTTGGGTCGCCGGAGGAGGATGTTATCGACGAGTTTTCCGACGCGCTCTTTATAGACGTGATCGAGACCGAGGGCGTTGCAGGGGGCGCCGCCCTGGCCAACGGCGCCGCAGAGGCAACACAAACCGACGCTTCGCAGGCTGCCGACGCTACGCAAGCCGTCGACGCTACGCAGGCCGAGGCCGCACAGGCTTCTGACTTGGATTTGCCGGATGTGCCAACGCCGGCAGCCGCGCCCGAGCCGGACTTTTCCGATCTGTCTGCAGCCTACGCCGATCTGACGCAGGAGGAGAAGGCGGAGATATTGAACCGCCTGGGGCTGCTGCTGGGCGATCCGGAAATTGGGCTGATGCTCGACATCATGGTGCGCCGCTCCGACGCCGCCGTGTTCTTTACGCGGCTTTTAGGGCAGGAGCAATATGTCATCGACCGCCGCGAGACCGATTTTGCGACGTCCCGCTTCCCGGACGCCCCCGAGGGCATGTGGTACACGCCGTATATTTCATTTTGCACCAGTATTGGGATCATAGCCGGGCGGACCGACGGCTATTACTACCCCGACGACAATATCAGCGAAAAAGAGTTTGCCAACGTGCTGCTGAAGATTCTCGGGTATGTGTACGAGGTGGACTATAACTGGGACACTGTATACGAATTTTCGTATGACGTGGGCCTTTTTGACGATCCGTCGTACGCCACCCGCAAGGAGGACAACCGCGAGTATTACAGGCGCGACGTTTGCGACCAGGTCTTTGCTGTGCTGTGCCTGGAGAAGAAGAACAGCCCCAAGCTGCTGATAGAGGAGCTGGTGGAGATAGGCGCCGTGTCCGAAAAGGCGGCCACCGATTTGGGCTTTGACCTCAGCGGCCTCGATAATTCGGGGCAGATCACCGTCGTGTACCCCGACGACGCGGACATATACAATGTCTACCATCTCGAGCCGGATCTGCTGTGGGTCGTCTTCACGAAGCCCGTGACCTTCCGCGACGAGGCGGTCGAGATTTGCCAAACATACGACTATTCCAAAGTCCTGACCGTGCGAGTCGAGGACAAGTCCGGCCGAGACGCGCTGCTCCGGACGGGCGAGCAGATCCCCCACATGGACTACACCATTGACATAAGCAATGTTATAGAATCGGACGGCACAAACGCCGGGATGCTCAGCTTCGATTTCGTCGGGTTCGATCCGGACGCCGCCATGGACGCGCCCGGCGGCTTGACGTCACTGCATAGGGACGTTAGCGCTTTGCCGGGGCTGGCTGCCGCTAATACTGCAGGCGCCTCCGGCGCGGGGCAGGCGGCGTCTAACGCCGCTTCGGCGGCGGGCGCAGGCGCAGGCGCAGATGAAGCGTCCGGCATCGGCGCGGGTGGCGAGCCGGCTGACGGGGCGCTATCCGGCGATGTGCAGGCGCCCACAGGCGAGGGCGGCTTTACGGGCGGCGGCGGTGGCGGAGCGGCCAACCCGTCGCGGCCGTCGGGCAACGCCGACCCTTCGGCCGATTATTTCAGGGTAGTAAACGTTTATACGACGGCTTCCAACGAGCTTGTCGTATATTTTTCTCATCCCATATCCGAGACCGCGTTGAACACATCGTTCTACAATATAACACAGGGCAGCACGATATTGAGCTCGGGTTCTGCGGGCCAGATAAGGGCCGAGCTTGTTGAAAACACGACCAATGCCGTCCGGCTGACCGCGTCCGGCATATCGTTCATCCGCGGCTCGCAGTACCGCGTGTCGGTCAGCGGCAGGCTCACCAGCAATTATACGGCCCGAATGAACGAGGGGGTCGAGGATTCCTATACATTTGTCGCGGACAACGTCGCCGAGAAGTCCAACAGCTTTGTGATGACGTCGATCAGCACCATATCCCAATATGGCATTGAGATCGAATTTTCGCAGCCGCTGCATGCCGATACGGCCAAGCAAGCGTTCAACTACCTTGTGCTCGATCACAACAACCGCAAAATGGACATTGCTTCGGCCAGCGTCATCCCCGACAGGAGCGCCGCTTCCGCTCCTGCAGCATCTTCAACAACGGGCTCGGGCGCCGGTTCGGGCTCGGGCACGGGCGCAGGCGCGTCGGGCGACGGCAGGGTGCTGCGCATCAACCTCACCCAGCCGCTCCTCACCCAGCAAAACTGCTCCCTGACAATCATATATGCGCAGAACTCGGCAATGACGTCGTCAATTGTCAACCAGACCTATCAGTTCCAGTACGGCGGGCAGGGCGAGGTGGTGCAAAAGTCGCCGCTGGCGCTGACAGGGGCGACTTCGAACGATCCGGCTTCCGCCGAGCTTTATTTTAGCATCAAACTCGATCCCGTGTCCGCTGTCGCCACGTCCAACTATACGATAAACGGCCCGTTTGACGGGAGGAACCAGTCCATCAATCCCGTAAAGGTGTCATACGATCCGGTTTTGTCGCCGTATATGGTCCGATTGTACTTTGCCGCAGATCGCCGCTTTTTGAGGGACAATGCCTATTCGATTAGGATAAGCAACACGATCCGCGACGAAAAAAGGCTCAGCCCGGAACGCGTCCTCGAGATGCAGTTTTACGCGAATAACCGCGACTCCGTGACCCCTGTCCTAAAAGACGCCGTAATAGTCGGCGAGGGCCTTGTGAGGCTCGATTTTTCGAAAGAAATCATGTTCGATCCCACGCGGATTACGGAGAGCAACTTCGTTTTGACGGATGCAGGCGCATCGGGCACGGGCACGGGCGCGGGCACAGACGCAGATGCGCAAATATCGCCGATATTGGTCAAGTATATAGATTCGACGACGGTTATATTGCGGTTTGACGTAATAGACATGTCGCGCAGATATACCGTCAGATTCAACGCGATCACCGACTTTTCGGGGCAGTACACGACCCGGTACCCTGAACGGGGCTCGTCGGTCGCCCTGCGCTCCGGCAAGCGCTGAGCATGGTCGCCGCTGCGGGCAATAGCGCAATAGGTCGCTTAAGGAGGCTTTTGGATGTTTGATATGCGGCGCCATAGCGTCAAAGCCGCGATTTCGTTTTTTATATGCGCAACGCTTATACTGGCGCCTATATTGCCCGCGTTCGCGTTCCTTTCGGACGTGCCCAGCGATTGGGCGAACGAGGAAGTGCTTAAGGCGCGCGAATACGGGCTGATACCCGCCGGCATGTACCACTCGTTCTTATCGGATGTTACGCGCTCTGAATTTTGCCGGCTGGTCATGGCGCTGTATACAAAGATTACGGGCGAGCCCGAAAAGCTCAATTTGCCCTCGGTGTTCACCGACACGGCCAACACTTCAATTTTGAACGCTTTCGAGCTGGGCATAGTCAAGGGCGTCGGGGGCGGGTTTTTTTTACCGGGCAACCCGATAACCCGGCAGGAAATCGCCGTGATGCTGTTCAATACGATCAACGCCATTAACGCGTCGACCGGAAAGGACATACTGGGCAGCCCGACGACGTCGATGGCCTTCGCGGATCGCGCTGATACGGCGGACTGGGCCGTCGACGCGATACAGAACCTGCGGAGCAATGAAATTATGCTGGGCGACGGCAGGAACCATTTCAATCCGCTCGATAATACGACGAAAGAAATGGCATTCATCCTGGTCAACCGCATATATTTGATCTATTCGGGGCTGGACGCGAAAAAGGCGTTCCCCACGGCGTATACGGGCGAAATCCTGATGCGGATCAAAGGGAGCATATTTAGCAGCGAAGAGTACCAAATAATCGGCGATGTGTACGAGCAGTACCCGGACGTGACGATTGCAGACATAGCGGGGTATATGGATGGCGCCCCGTTCACCGACAATAACGGCGCCCTTTATTATATAAACAGGTCGGAGAGTTTGAGCGAAAGCGTGTCCGCAGGGTACGCGGGGGGGCAGTATTACCCCGTATACGTCCTGGCCCGCGAGGGCGCGGCGCTTGACAGGTTGTTTATTGTCGCGGACGGCGGGCAATATGTCGATCGCTACAATGTTTTTTTGGATTCAGAGCGCAAGGAGCCCTACTTCCAAAAAACGTTTTCCGACGTGCTGTTCCCGGTGCCGGGGGACACATATGTGGTGTTCGGCGAGCCCGACAGCGGCGGCGGCAGTGGTGGCAGCGGCAGCAGTAGCAGTACCGGCGGTGGCAGTGGTACCAGCGGCGCCGGCGGAGGCGGCTCGGGCGCGGGCGCGGGCGCGGAGGTCCCGCTGGGCGCTGGCGATGTAGGGGCGGAAGAGATTGTGATCCCCGAAAGCGGCGACATCCCTGCCGGGACGACGTTCGCGTTCGCGGCCCTGCACCGCGACGCGCAGGAGCTTTTGGACATATATATATGGCGCGTCAGGCTATCGATGGGAAAAGTCACGCACCTGGCCGCGCTGCTTTTTTAGTTGCGCAATCGGCTAAAATGTGAGCAATCGGCTAAAATGTGCAAATCGGCTAAAATGTGCGCAATCGGATAAAATGTGCATAATCGGCAAAAATGTGCTATCGGTTAAAAATTTAATTGTAATTATATAAAGAAAGGGTTATGCAAAGTTATGAAATTTATGAGGTTTGAGCGCGATGGGGCGGAGTTCTATGGTGCGATCGACGGGAATTTTGTAAAACGCATCGAAGGCGATATTTTCGGCGCATATGACGTAACCGGAGATAAATATCCGCTGTCGGAAGTAAAGGCGCTGGCCCCCGTCTCCCCGCCCAACGTAATCGCGATATGCCTAAACTACAGCAGCCACGCGGGCGAAAGCGGGAGCGCGCTCCCGGAACGGCCTGTCATTTTTATCAAGGCGACCACCTCTGTCATTGCGCACGAGGGTATAATACGGCTGCCTGCCCCGGCCCCGGACGAGGTCGATTATGAGGCGGAGCTATGCATCGTCATAGGCAAGACCGCGAAAAACGTATCGGAAGCGGACGCCCTGGACTATGTGCTTGGGTACACATGCGGCAACGACGTGAGCGCGCGTGACTGCCAGCGGAGGCTTGACGCCCAATGGGCGCGCGGCAAATCGTTCGACACGTTCTGCCCGATTGGCCCGTATATCGTGACGGATGTCGCCGATCCTCAAAACCTCGATATAAAATCGCGCGTCAACGGCAAGGTGATGCAGAGTTCCAATACGCGCAACATGATTTTTTCGGTGCGCCATTTAATCAGCTACTGTTCCCACAACATGACACTGCTGCCGGGCACGATCATCATGACGGGCACGCCCGAAGGCGTGGGCTTTGCGCAAGACCCGCCCGTGTTCCTGCGGTCCGGCGACGTCGTCGAGATAGAGGTGGAGGGCGTAGGCGTGCTGCGGAACACCGTAGCGGAGGAGGCGTGAGCGAAGTACGGTTGAAAGGGCCAAAGAGAAAAAATATGGAAAGGGCAGAGCTGTGGCGCGACGCCATTCGTTTTTTATGTATTATCAGTGCGCAGTCTGCGAATAGCGTTTGATATGGCCAGACAAAAAGCGTCCCGGGACTATAAGCTGATAGAAAAAATATTCGATCAATTGTCTTCATCCGTCGCTATCGCACTGCTTAAAGACGATAGGCTGGCGTATGAGTTTTACGGTGGGCGCAAGGCGGCGCTTTCGGAAGTCAGCAGTGAAAGCGCGAAAACCGGAGGGTTGTTTCGGGGCTTTGGCGGTAAGGGCGGCAGGCGCGCAGGCGCTCGAGAAAGTGCAGGCGGGGTGGGAAATGCCCGCGAAAGCGCTGGCAACGCGAACGCCCGTACAAGCGCAGACGGGGCGATCGCTCGTACAGGCGCAGACAGGGCGAACGCCCGCGAGGGCGCGAGCGACGCAAACGCCCGTACAGGCGCAGACGGGGCGATCGCTCGCGAAAACGCGGGCGGCGTCAACCGCACCACCCGTTTTAACCTGGGATCGGCTTCCGAGCTTTTTACGGGCGCTTTGGCGGTCAAGCTGATGGAATTTGGCGAGCTGCGCCTCAACGATCCCGTGCGCAGGCATGTGCCGGAGTTCGCGTATGAGGACGTGACTGTCCACCATCTGATGACGCACACATCCGGGCTTTCGTCAGCCGAGTTGCCGCTGCCGGACAACTATACGGCGAGGCGCGAGTATTTCCGCAAGCTGTATGAGGGCCTGTCGCAAGCGCACAAACCGGGCGCCAAATACGGGTATTTCAATTATAACTATGCCGTTCTGGCCGATTTGATTGAGAGGATAGCGGGCCAAACGCTCGATGAGCTGGCTTCTGTATTGATATTCATGCCGCTGGGTATGAAACATACCACATACAACGGGGCGTCGCTTCGGGAAAATCAGTACGTGGTGCCCTGGAACCATATGGAAAACCGTTTCATGAGCGAAATCCACGCCAAGCAGCCGACTGGGCAGAGCGGCGTCTATACGACTGCGCTCGATCTCCTGCGTTTTGGGAGGATGTTTCTCAACGAGGGCGAATACGAGGGGCAGACAGTGTTTTTGGACAGCAGCATCGAATTTTTGTTCCGTGAAGTCACCGGCGGCAAATTCATGCGCACGCCTGTTTTCATGATTAAACGGAAAGTGGACGTTTTTGGCTGCTTTTCGGAAAAGCTCTCGCCGGAGGCAGTGGCTCTGACCGGCGATTTAGGCAGCATCCTGTTTATCGATCCGGTGCAGCGCATCGTAGGGACGGCGCTGACGAACAGCACATGGGTACACGCCCTCAACCAAAACTACAGTAATATCGTGGATATATTGACAAGCATGTAATGTGTTTTCAGGGCGCGGCGCCCCTACGCCGAAGATAGCATTCGGCGCGTCGGGCTTGTTATGCCCAATCAGGTAGGATCAAGAGAGGAGACTAAAAGCCCTTTTCCTTGCAAAAGGGCTTCTTTTGTGCCATATGCCATTTGATGGATTCGTGACCAAGTGCATCGCAGAAGAGCTCAATATCATTCTCGCGGGCGGGCGCGTCGATAAGATTCAACAGCCCGAACGCGACGAAGTCCACCTCGCCGTCAGGAACAACGGAAAAAACTACAGGCTGCTGATTTGCTCGAACGCCGCGTCGCCGAGGATCCATTTGACCGGCAGCGCGAAAGAGAACCCCGAGCGGGCGCCCATGTTTTGCATGGTGCTGAGGAAACACATCGGGGGCGGCAGGATAGTCGGCATAGTCGCGCGGGACCTGGAGCGCGTCGTAGAAATAAAAATAGAGTCCGCAAACGAGTTGGGCGACATGTCCGCCAAAACACTGATTGCGGAAATAATGGGCAAGCACTCGAATATCATACTGATTAACGAAAATGGCCGCATCATCGATTCGATCGTGCATGTGGATCAGGATATGAGCAGCGTGCGGGAGATAATGCCCGCACGCGTGTACGCGCCCCCGCCGCCGCAAGACAAATTGATTCCGGGCGCCGGCGAGGAGGCGTGCGGGGCGATAATCGGCCGGGTCGCCTCGTGGCTGGACGATCAGCCGATGAAAAAAATCGGCGCCGCGCTGCTCGAAGCCACCATGGGTGCGAGTCCGCTTTTTTGCCGCGAGCTGTGCCACAGGGCGGGCATTGACGCCCTGACGCCGCTGGCGCTCATCGGCGCGGGGGAGCTGGGCGCCCTGCGCGGGGCGCTCGCGGCGGTGATGCGCGACGCTTTTAACGAAAAGTACGCGCCGGGCATCGCCATTGCGGGCGCTGGAGCGGCGGGGGCCGGCGTGGCGGGCGAAAACCCTGCGGGGGGAGTAATCCCTGCGGCGGGAACAAACAGTTTACTTGATTTTTACTGCTGGGAGATAAAAACATCAGGCGCCGCGTTCCTGCGCTACGATACGATGAGCGAAGCCGTAGACGAGTTCTACGCGGGCAGGGCGCGGGCCGCGAGCCTCGCGCAGCGCAAGGCCTGGCTCGTGAAGCTGGTTACCGGCCACATAGCCCGATGCAAAAAGAAGCTCGCCCTGCACCAGGAAAGTATGAGGGAAGTGGCTGATTATGAAATCTTCAAGCTATTTGGCGAATTGATTACCGCCAATATCCACAATATCGGGCAGGGCGTTGAAAATGTGAGCCTGTTAAACTACTATTCGGAGTCTGGCACAGAATGCGTCGATATAGCCCTCGACAGCGGGCTGTCCCCGCAGTCCAACGCGCAGGCCTATTTCCGCAAGTACCGCAAAGCCGCCAGCACGCGGAAGAACGCGGAGATCCAGGCGGCTGAGTCCGGCAGGGAGCTGGAATATTTCGAAAGCGTGCTACAGGAACTGGATATGTCGAGGGACAACGCCGAAATCGAGGAAATAAGGCTGGAGCTCGCATCACAGAAGTATGTCTCCGACGGTCTGGGCAAACATGGGAGAGCGGGGAAGCACGCCGGTAACGGGGCAAAACGCACCGGCGGCGCGAAGCGATCCGGGAGCGGTGGAGCGAAGCGCTCCGGAAGCGGTGGAGCGCAGCGCTCCGGCGGCGGTGGAGCGCATGGTACGATAAAGGGCGGCGGGCGCAGGAGTGACGAGCCGTCGGCGCCCCATGTGTTCATATCCTCCGATGGCCTAACCATATTTGTCGGCAAAAATAACCGGCAGAACGACCGCCTCGCGCTCAAGACCGCCGCGTCCAACGATATCTGGCTGCACGCGCGCGGTATACCCGGCTCTCACGTGCTGATAAAAAAACAGCAGGGCGACATTCCGGAAAGCACATTGCTGGAGGCCGCGTCGCTCGCCGCGTATTTCAGCAAGGCGCGGATGGGCGAAAACGTCGGGGTCGACTATACGGCGGCGAGGCATGTACGAAAGCCGTCCGGTGCGAAGCCGGGCATGGTCATATATGACAACCAGCGCACCATAAACGCCACGCCCAACGAAACCTTGCTTTCGCGTCTGACTAAGAAATTAGTTGCACAATAGGATGAACGCACGACCACAAACCATGGATACAAATTCACTCAAGTGTATTAAGTACCGCCTTTTTGTTCCGGGCGGCAATGTGACCGCCCTTGTCGAAGGGCTTGAAAAAGACATCCACAGGCGCCGCGAGATCCAGGATATCATCATGGAGCGGCATGTAGATGTCGAGCAGGTGGGCTTTTTCGGCATAGGCGCGGACGGCCCCGAGCTCATCATGACAGGCGGCGAGTTTTGCGGGAACGCCGCGCGCTCGGCGGCATGGCAATATCTAGGCGGCAACCCGGGCGAGACAGCCATACGCGTTTCGGGGGCGTCGCGCCCAGTACGGGCGGGCGTTAAAGCCGCGCTATTTTACCTGGTCGCCTGGGCGGAGATGCCGCTGGGGGGCCACGAAGCGAAGCGCGTCGACGTCGGTATGACTTGGATCGCTATGGAAGGCATATCGCACCTCGTCTTGACGCCGGAAGCGTCATACGGTTATATTACTGGATTGAATGGCGCAAAAGACGCGCAAGAATTTTTGCGGCGCGCCCAAGACGTCATACAAACGTGTGCGATCCGCGTTAACGGCGCATACGGAGTTATATTTACGGAAGTTTTCGACAGCAGCATGAAAATCCATCCTTGCGTTTTTATACAGGCGGTGGGCTCGGCGTTTTACGAAACGGCGTGCGGCAGTGGCAGCGCTGCGGTCGCCATCGCCTTGGGCATAGGTCGAAGCCGGGGGCTGACGGTATCGCTGCTCCAGCCATCGGGCATGCATATTGAAGCATCGGTGCGCATCGACGGCGGACGCGCCGTCAGCGCGATAATATCAGGCGCTATCGGTGAGCTCCCCGTAACCAAATGCCGAACGCAAAACATGTAAAGTAGGGCGCACCACCCTTGTAGGGCGCGATGTCCTCATCGCGCCGTAAAAAGCCACGACTGCCATGCACTTCCATGTTAAATTTGTTCGCTGTTCGCTCATGGCGGTTGGTGCAGGCAACCGATGGACATGTCGCTTTTCGGCTGATAGTTTTGTCATTAACGAATATATGTTACTCTATATATAATATGTGATATCAATAAATTATCGCGGGAGCAGCCTAAACGGCGATGCCGTGCGAATTTATTCATATAAGGATGATGAAAATGGGCAAGTTCATGAAAGAATTCAGGGAATTCGTTTTACGGGGCAACGTGCTCAACCTGGCGGTAGGGGTCATTATCGGCGCAGCGTTCCAGTCCATCGTGACGTCATTGACCACGAATATCCTCTCGCCGATATTGGGGCTTTTCACCGGCAACAGTTTTGACGCCTTACACGTCACGGTGCTTGGCGTGGACATCCAGTACGGCGCGTTTATAACCAGCGTGATAAATTTCCTTATCATGTCGTTCATAGTGTTTTTGCTGGTGAAATTTGTGAACAAAATTATGTCCATCCACAAAAAACCGGAAGAGCCGGCCGCGCCGACGACCCGCGCCTGCCCGTTCTGCGTGACGGACATAAGCATAAAAGCCACAAGGTGCCCGGCCTGCACCTCGGAGCTAGCCAGCTAAAATGTATAGCCAAACAGGCTGGTAATATGTAGGGACGACCGCCCCGGTCGTCCGCAACGCGGCCAGGTTAAATACATTGACGAACAGCATTCGTCCGCAACGCGGCCAGGTTAATATACATTAACGAACAGTATTCGTCCGCAACACAGCGCGATTTATATTAATGCCGCTATGGCATATCACAATATGGGGGGATTTTTTGTATGAGATTTTCAACTGGATTCATTAAGTCATTTAGGCATTTAATGTTTTTGGCGGCGGTCGCTTTGACTATTGCGCTAGTCGCGTCAGGCGCGTTCGCCGCAGGTGGCCCAGCCGAACCCGACGACGCATACGATGCCGCCGGTTTCGACGAATTTGATTACGACGAACCTGTTAACGACGAACCTGTTTACGATGATCCTGTTTTCGATGATCTTGCTTTCGACGAACCTGTTTTCGATGAACTTGCCCATTTAGGCGGCGGCTACCTTGGGGACGCGCCGCTGGCACAGGACGGCGTCGCACGCCCGGGGCAGGGCGGCGGCATTTTCGCGCTCCCGATCGTCCCCATCGAGCATTCGCGCGACATAGGCGATGTGGTCGACGCCGCGCGCCTCTATCCGCACAACGGCTTCGACAGCAGCAAGGTCACCGGGTTCTCCGTGGCCCCTGTTTTTTCGCCGCCCGCGTATAATGATAGCGTCGTGGGGACGCTGCTCCCCGCAGATGTCGCGGACGCCCTGAACGCGGTGAAAATGGTCCGCTTTTTGGCGGGCGTACCATATGAAGACGTCAAATTCACCGACGCGCTGAACCTGACGTCGCAGTACGGCGCATACTACATGGCTGCGACGGATCAGTTTGACCACAATCCGACCAAAGTGAACTATATACCCCAGGATTTCTATGAAAAGGCGCTGCTGGGGTGCAGCCGTGCGAACATAGCCGCCGGATATTTAAACATCAGCGCGTTTGTTATGTCGCAGGTTACCGATCCCGGGGCCAACAATATTGAGATAGCGGGGCACCGCCGCTGGCTGCTAAAGCCCGGGGGCGAAAACTTTGGGATCGGTCACGCCAGGGGGCCCGACGGCTCCTTATATCGCGGCTTCCGCTCGTCGATGTACGTCTTCGACGGCCTTGGGCCTTTTACGTGCGAGCCTGACACATTTATCGCCTGGCCGTCCGCCGGCGACTTCCCCATACAATACTACCTGGGGGCAGAAAATATCGATAACTACAATCCGCAGGCAAATGAATACCCCTGGTCGATCAACCTCGGCGACGAGTACATGACGCCGTCGAAGGGCGAAATCACGCTGACGCTCACGAGGAGCCGCAGTGGCGCCGTTGTCAACACGTGGGTTTTCAACGCCTCGACGCCGAACCTGGGCACAAGCGGCACAGGCCTGTCGGGCATGCACCTGGCGGTCGACAACAACGGCTACGGCATGATAAAGGCCATAATATTCAAGCCGGACAGCGCCACGCTCGGGCGCATACTGGACGGCGACGTCTTTAATGTCCGCGTTACCGGCTTAAAGAGCAATGTGGAGGGCAGCGTGGGGCAGGCGGCGGTACTGTCATACGATATCAAATTTTTTGATTTGCAAAGGGAGATGACGCGCAGCACGGTCACGTTCAACATCCGCCACGATGGCGCGCCCGTCGCCGGAGCGATTATTTCAGCCGCAGGCGCGACATATGTGACGGACGCGAACGGCACAGCCAAGGCGCGGTTCGATAACAACAGCACTGTCAATTACACTGTGTCAAAAGATGGCTATATCACGGAGAGCGGGTCTTTCAACCTTGGGGGCGCGAACGCCACACGGATTGTCGATATGTACATGCCGGTGGCATATGCATTCACCGGCGCGACCAGGACATACACGGGCGCGGCGCAGGGGATTACCGTAAGCGCGTCGCCGGACGCGCCGTACAGCCTCACATACAACGGCGATAGCGCACAGCCCATTAACGTAGGGGTATATACGGTCATCGCGGAAACCTCTACATCAAAATATAAGGGCCGGGCGGAAGCGACGTTCACCATCACGCGCGCGCCCCTGGTCGCGGCCGTTGCGGACATGCAAATGACGTACGGCGACGCGCCGCCGGCGCCCAACGTCACCTATACCGGGCTGGTCGGGGGAGACGTCGCCCTTGGCGCCGGAGCGGCAGGCTTGAGCGCCGCGTACAGCCTGGGCGCGCCCAATGCGCCAAATGGCAGGTACAATGCCGGCGAGTACAGGGACATGGTCACCGTAAGCGCCACCAACTATGATGTAACGGTGCAGGGCAGCGTGTTGACGATCAACAAAAGGCCGGTCACCCTTTCGGGCCTGGCCGCATTTGATCGCGAATACAGCCCCGGCGGATTGACGGCACGGTTGAACACCTTTGGGGCAGTGTTAAATAATATGTGCGAGGGCGACGGGCTGCTCCTGAACGTCGCTACCGCGCAGGCGGTATTTGAGGACGACGCCCCGGGGGACGGCAAGACAGTGCATGTAACGGGGCTTTCGCTTAGCGGCGCGCAAAGCGGCAACTATGCGCTGACAAACGCGTCGCTGACGCTGACGGCTTCCATAAAAGACAGGCTGTCAGCGCTAGACGTCGCGTCAGTGTTCGAGCCTGCGCACACGGCGGCGGTCGACTCGCGCATAATTGTATTGCCGTCGGCGCCGGATGATTTTGAAGTGTTTATCGTGGAGACAAACAGACCGGACGTCATAACCGAGGACGGCGTCATTAATCCCGTCGGCATGGATACCGACGTGACTATACGCCTCGCGGTCAGGCGCATCGAGCAGTCGGGATTGGCATGGGATCACCCGGACAACTACGCGCTGACCGGGCCCATCGTCGTCAGGGTGCCGGCGTTCACGAAGTATACAATCGGCGCGGTCGCGTCGTTCGTGGGCGAGGGCGCGGGCGAGGCGGACGCGAGCAGCGTGTCCATTACCGGCGCGGGCGACTATTTTAAGAACGACACCGTCGAGCTGCGGGCCGTTTCGTCATCGGCAAGAATCACGTTCGTCGGCTGGTACGAGGGCGACGCGGCAATCGGCGGCGCGGGCGCGGAATACAGGTTCGAGGCGCTGTCGGACCGTTCGCTGGAGGCGCGCTTTAATGTATCCCTTGCGCCACCGCCTCCGCCCCCGCCCCCGCCAAGCCAAGGCGGCGGTGGCGGCGGCGGCGGTGGCGGAGGCGGCGGAGGTGGTGGGATAGCGGCTCCCGTAGCCTCGCCGACTCCAGCGCCCACACCAACCGTAACGCCCACGCCAACCCCCGCGCCCACACCGGCCCGCACTCCCACGCCGAGGCGCACGCCCACGCCGTGGGGTACCGTCCGCATCGACTCGGATTTATTACCGGGCGCCGCAGTCCCTATTATGGGAGACATAGTGTCGGGCCATTGGGCAGCCGCGCAGATTACGCACCTGGTATCATTGGGCGTCATAAACGGCTACCCGCAGGGCGACGGTACATTTATATTCGCACCTGACAGGCTGATCAACAGGGCGGAATATATGAAACTCATTGCCGCCAGCTTGGACTTGCCGCTGATCGAGGGCTACGAAGGCTCGCGCTTTGCGGACTGGGGCGATGTGGAAGACTGGGCTAGGCCATATATCGCAGCGCTGATAGAGGACGGCATCGTGCTTGGTTCGCTGGAGGGCGGCAGGCTGTTCATCAACCCGCTATCCGACGTGACGCGCGAAGAGATGACGGTGATGGCCGTGAGGGCGCTGGGCGCGCTGCCCGGCGGCGTCGGTGGCAGCCAAGATGGCAGCCTGGATGCAGGCGACATCATGGAATATATCGTGGATTATGAAGCCATCCAGGACTGGGCGCTTAACGAAGTGGCCTTCGCCATAGCGGAGGGGCTGGTCAACTTGCGAAACAGCAGCGGGGAGCCGCTGCCGCTCAGCCGGGCGCGCCCCTTGCAGGGCGGCATCTTTTTCGCATCGTCATCGCCTGCAAGGCGCGACGAAGCCGCCGTCATTCTTAGCGAATTACTAAACATCGTTAATAAATAAATTTTATATACAATTTAAAAGGTGCGTATACAATTTAAAAGGCGGGCGTAGGTTTGTATGGATAAAATAAAAATAGGTTTTTTTGGGTGCGGGTTCATGGGGCAGCTCGCGCATATGTCAAATTATGCGGCGCTGGACACGTGCGAAATCGTCGGCGTCACCGACGTCAAGCAAAAACAAGCCGCGCTGGTCGCGGCGGCATATGGCATACCGAAAGTGTACGCCAGTGCGCGCGACATGCTGGCGGATCCGGCCATCGTCGCCGTCGTGGCCGCGCAGCCCTTTACCAACCATGTGAACATCGTATGCGACGTGCTGAATGCGGGCAAACATCTCCTTACTGAAAAACCTCTGTGCGTATACCCCCAAAACGGCCACGTCCTGGTTGAGTGCGCAAAGGCCAACGGTATGATTCATATGGTCGCCAATCACAAGCGGTCCGACCCCGCCGTCGAATATGCGATGGGCGCGATCAAAGCATGGAAAGCGTCGGGGGAAATGGGGGCGCTAAAGTATATCCGCATCACGATGCCGCCGGGCGACTGGGTGGCCGGCGCGGCATCGAGGGGGAGGCCCATAATCACTGACGAGCCCGGTGCGGCGTTCGCCCCGGAGCCGCTGCCGCATGGGTTTGAACCCGCGCTGGCCGACGCATATGTCAGTTTTGTCAACTACTATATACACCAGGTCAATTTGATGCGCCACCTGCTAGGAGAGGACTACAGGCTGACTTACGCGGACAAGTCGGGCGTGCTGCTAGTGGCTGAAAGCGAGTCCGGAGTCAGCGGCATCATTGAAATGGCGCCGTACTCGACCAGCGACAGTTGGCAGGAGTCGGCGCTTGTCTGCTTCGAGCATGGCTACATATCCATCGATCTGCCCGCGCCCCTTGCCAGCCAGCAGGCGGGCAAGGTGACCGTTTTTACGGATGTAGGCGGCAAGGGGTCATATATGTCGCCCACGCTGCCCAACATAAGCGCCATGCGCAATCAAGCCGCCAATTTCATTAGAGCGATAAACGGTGAAATTTCGCCCCCCTGCCAGTCCTATGAGGCGCTGAAAGATTTAGAGATAGCTATGGAATATATTTTGATGATTAACTAAATCATACGTATTTATACCCGACAGGGGCGTAGCGCGCTACGCCCCTACGGGGTTATTGGCTTTTGGTATGTGGCGCGGCGGCTTCGGCTTGGGCCCTGGCCGCCAGCGCTTCTTCTATTGCAGTAGCCAATTGGTCGGGGCATGATGTTTTTTTGCGACCGCAGCGCGTCCCCTTGAATTTGCTGACAAGGGTCTCGGCGTCCATGCCGTCCGCGAGCGCCGATATGCCGTTCAGGTTGCCGTTGCAGCCGTCTGTAAAGCGGATGTTGCTAATCTTTTTGTCGTCCCCAAGATCGAACGTGATCTTTGACGAGCATGTGCCCTTTGTTTTGTATTCATGTTTCATATATGCCTACCGTCCATTTCTTTCGGACATAATAGCCGCCGCGCCGGGGCTATCGCCCGCACCTGCGCCCGCGCCCGCATTTGCCCCCGGACCGCCGCTGCCATTGGCTGCGTGTTTATCCATGCCGCCCCGCGCATCGCCGCCGTCTACAGTATCCCTTTCCGGCGCGCCGTTTCCGCCGCCCCCGCCATCCGCTTCCGTCAGCTTGACACGCAGCGTCTCTATCCTGTTGTTGGCGACGCTTTCAATAGTGAACTCAATGTTGTCATGCTGCACGGCGCTGCCCGCAGTGGGGAAGACCTCGAGCTTGCCCAACACGAAGCCGCCGATCGAATCAAAGTCGTCAGACTCGATCTCCACGCCGGTGGCTTCGTTGAAGCTGTCGATCCCCATCGTGCCGTCCACGATGTATTCGTTGTCGCCGACCTCTTTGGCCGGCATGTCCGTATCGTCGTATTCGTCGCTGATGTCGCCGACTATTTCCTCTATAAAGTCCTCCGTGGTGATAATGCCCACCATGACGCCATACTCGTCCAGCACCACAGACATCCGTATGCGCCCGCGCCGCATCTCCGCAAAGACCTTGGCGATGTTGTTGAATTCGTAAACAAAATGCGCCGGCCTGAGGTAATCCGATATGGCGAACACATCCGCGCCGATGCCCAAAAAAGCGATGTCCTTTATGTTGAGCATGCCGACGATTTCGTCCGTCCCTGGCTTCGTCACAGGTATCCTGGAATAGGCGTGCTCAGCAAATATCGATTTTACGGTCTCGTAGCCCTCATCGAGATCAATGGATATTACGTGGATCCTGGGCGTCATTATTTCGCGGACCTCGCCGTCGCCGAACTCAAACACGTTATGGATCATCTCTTTCTCGTCCACGTTGAGCACGCCCTCTTCATGGCTGACAGTCACCATCGTCTTCAATTCATTTTCCGTATATGTCGGCGGCGTCTCGTTGTGCTTGCCGCTCAGCAGCCGGACAAACGACAGGGTAATTTTGTTCAAAATAAAGATAAGGGGCTTTAAAAATGAGACAATGGCGAACATCGGCTTCGCGATAAACACAGCAATGCGCTCCGCGTTGCGCACCGCCAGCGATTTTGGCGTGATGTCACAGAATATGAGGATGACCAGCGTGACAACGCCCGTCGCGAGGCCCAGCGCCACGCCCGTGTTCCCGCCTATATATTGTATGACCAGGGATGTCGTGATTGCGGATGCAAGGATATTAACGAGGTTATTGCCGACGAGGATCGCGCTCAGCAGCTTGTCCGGGTCCTCGAGCAGCGCGATGAGGATTTTCGCGTTTTTCGCGCCCTCGTCCACAAGGCTCCTGACGCGGATCTTGCCGACTGTAAGAAGGGATGTTTCGGCGGCAGAAAAGAAAGCCGACGCCAAAAGGCATACCACGAGGACGGCCAGGCGCCACATTCCTATGCTACTGTCTGTTTCCAAACTGTTAACCACACTCCATCAAATATGGCGCAACATCATTGCCCGGTTGGATTGCGGGACAGCCATATCACCGATAGTATACCAGACAAGGGCGCTAGCTACAATATCGCGCCTCTTCTGTAACATTATTGTAATATTAACGATTTTGCTAGCCTTTTAACCATTACGGACGATTGGCTATTCGCTCATGCGCTCGCAGTATAGTACGTATCGATGGCTGTTTTTGCCTAATGGTTCGCAAGAGATCAGCGTGATGAGGTCCTGCCCATCGCGGATTTTTATTTCGGCTATGTCCGTGGGGAGGATGATCGCGGCTTCTACCACCTGATAGACGAGCCGCTCCTTGAAATTGGTGATGATGATCTCGTCCCCGAGCTTTATGCGATGAATATTGCGAAACATTTCGCGGGCGCCTCCCCGGTGCGCCGCAATGACTGCGTTGGTGTTGATTCCACTTATCGGATAGCTGGTCTGCGTCAAATGCACGGCGCCTTTTTTCATGTTCTGCGCGTTCGCTCCCAGGTATATGGGCATCAGCGCTTTGATCGACGGGATTTCAATGTACCCGATGCACCCGTCTTCGAGACCGTAACTTGACACATCGATACCGGCTGTTTGGTACGAGAAGGCGTCCTTTAAATCTTCCTGCCCCGTTACGTATAAACGCTCGTTTTCGGATTTCAGGAATTGATACAGCCCTTCGTAAGCGCCGGGGGGCGCCGACATATCGCCTCCACCGGTGCTGCCGATGTCGCCGTTGTCATTGCCGCTGCCGCTGCCGCCACTGCGGCTACCGCCACTGCCATCACCGCCACCGCTGCCGTCACCACCACCGCCGTCGCCTTCCGCAAAACCGCCGCCGCCAGCGCCGCCGCCGGGCGCAGTGTCACGGCCGCTGCCATAGCTGCCCGCCGCATATATTTTTGCCAGGAACGCCTCTTTTTCAGCCGCCACCATATACTCATAATATAGATTGGTTAATGTGGGGTACAGCAAAAGGCATATGCCCGCAAGGGCGAGCAAGGACGCCGCGATATATCGCCGGGATATCTTGTTGGTGCTTTTTTTCGGTATATCATATGTCGTCATTGTACGGCGATGCCTCTATAGCGGCATTTATTATAAAAAACTGGTTCTTCGTCTTAGCCGATACGGTTATGGTCGTGGTAATCATTATCATTACCATTGTGGCGGTAAAAAAAGCCGCCCACACCACCGTGACGTCCACGCCGGATTCCGGTATCTTTTGAATCGACTCTTTTATTTCCGGGCTATATGCCACGCGCTCGCCTCGGACCAAAAGCCTGTGCGAGTTGATGCCGTAAGGCGTGCAGGTCATCAATGTGCAGTAGTCCATTGCGTCGAACGGCGCCAGCTCGTCCGTGGCGCCCGGGTCTATTGTCGAGATTTTGCCTACTTCATAGGCCATTACTTCGCCCAGCACATGGATATAGAATAGGTCGCCTACAGCCAGCGCCGGCAAATCCGTAAACATCCTCGCATGCACCAGGCCGGAGTGCCCTGTGATTACGCTGTGGCGTGAGCTGCCGCCAATGGGCAAGGCCGAACCTTCCAAATGCCCGGCGCCCTTGCCCAACGCGTCGTCCCCGGTGCCGTGGTATATGGGCAGGTATATGTCAAGCTTTGGAATATCTACATAGCCCATAATGCCGCCAATATTCAGCGCCTGCCTGTATTCGTCCGACATGTCCGCATATGCGCTTTCCAGCAAAAAGCCATGTAGCGGCTGGCTGCTAAGCAAGCCGTTATAGCTCTCCGCCCCGGCCCAAATCCTGCTTTTTTCCGCGCTGTCCAGTTGCGTAATTTTTTTGGTGTATTCCTGCACGATTTTCGAGCCGTTTATTCGAGCCAGATAGTCGCTGGCGCGCGGATATACCAGGGCGCATGCGCCAAGAAGGAATGCTATGGCTGCGACTACTTTTTTTTTCACTTTCCCTCGGCTTCGGCCCCGGCCCCGACCCCGGCTCCGGCCACGGTTTTGCCTGGTTTTTTACGGGCTACTAGGACTATCGCCGCCGCGCCCAGCAGCGCGATGCCGGAAACTGTCCAAATGATCGTGCCGAAGCCGCCTGTCTGGGGCAGCAGGAAGCCCGCAGAGTTTGTCACGACCACTTCGAGCGTATAGTTGTCTTCGTCGCCGGTAAAAGTCACCTCTTTAGCGTATGACTGCAGGTTAAAACCCGGGGGCGCTTTGGTTTCCACGATATAATATGTCTGGTACGAGTCGCCCGCGTAGTCTGTCAGCCCGGAAAATATGGTAATGTTCCCATCTGTTTCGCCTATATAGTCGTTGGCAGCCCCGAGCGAATCCCATTCGGAAGCCGGGGCCGGGTCGTAGTCGATCAATGCGCCGGTGTCCGGGTCCAGGCGGATGAAGCCGCCCGCAGCCGCGTTCGCGGCGCTCGTCGCAATTTTAAATTCCGCGCCGGGCAGCGGCGCCCCGCCCCCGTCCACCTTGACGACTTTAATGGCGGCTGTGTGGATATCAACATACAAGTCTGCATTGATGGAATATGAAATGCCGTATTCGTTGGTGAACTCTACCGTCGCTGTATTGCTGACGGTCAGATCTGCATATGCGCGAATCGCGTCATTGACCACACAATCAAACTCGACTATCACGCTGGTCAGCCCGTCAAGCTTTACAATGCCAGCGTGCGTAAATGAGACGATTATGACCCCATATTCTTCGAAATAGTCCACACTGTAGTCCCCGGCGCCGCCCGTGCCTTTTGTGAGCGTCGTGGCGCTTATGGTCGTCACGCTTAGCGATTCCGGGACAAAGGTCAATGCCTCGTCCAACGCGTCGAAGATGTCCAGTGTCACGGCGGCGCCGACGTCGCCTGGCAGGAAAAACTCAAGCGAGTAGGTCACCGTATCGCCCACCGTTATCGTTTCGCCATCGGGGTCCACATATTTTCTGATACTCATTTCCTCGTTTTTTGGATACACATGCACTTCGTCGAGCCAGCCTGCTCCATCCGCCGTCGTCATCGGCACCGCCACCAGGAACGGCGCGACCGCCGCGACGATAGAAAGCGGTTCGCCGGACGGGTCCTCTATGCCAAGCAGCCTGGATTCCACCGCGTCTTCGACCACGAGGTAAATGCCCTGCGCGAGCCCGTTGGCAATGGCGACGCCATCGAGCGGGGGGGCGCCGCTGACGCCCGTTATAAAACTGCCGGCGGAGGACAGGCTGTAAATGCCTGTTGTAACAGACGCGTCGGTGACAACAAGGTTGCCGCCGGAGATTGAATAGGCGCCTAGCGGCGGGACTTCCGGCCATTCAGGGACGGCGGCCACAGGCGCGCCCACCTTGAATAGGTTAAATACGACGTTATTTGCGGGCGTGGCGGCCCAAGCGCCGGAATCCAGTTCCGTACCGTCATTGTTCGCGCCCTCTGTGGCGCCGACATATTTATGTATATACAGATCGCCGAAGGCCGGGGGCAGCCCTGGTGTAGCCATGGATGTGACAATGCCTACAGACATGGCAAATGCGCGAAAAACAATGAGTGAAATTAATATTGTAGATATTGCCTTATATAACCTAGCGCTGCTTTTCATTTTTGCCCGTCTCCTTTTGCTTTGCCCATCTAAGCGATTATATAATCTGAAATGTTCGTCTTCTTTTGTCGTGTGCCGTGCCCTTAAAAACGTTTATATTCGGACAGCCACAGGCCGCCCCTGGTTAAAAATTTTTGTCCTTAGGGCTTTTGCTGTCCCTTTTTTTTCGGTTTTGAGATAACGGGCTCGGTATTAACAAATAACATACCGCCCCGCCCAGCAAGACTACGCCCGCTATCGTCAGCAATATGACGCCGGCGCTGCCGGTGAGCGGCAGTTTCGCGCGCGGGTAGTTGCGCAGCGCCAATGCGCCTTCCTCCAGCCAGTCGCCGCCCTCGCCACCGCCCTCGCCGCCCTCGCCACCCTCGCCGCCACCCTCGCCGCCGACGGGCGCGATGGCCAGTCCCGCAAAAGGCGATGCCGCGTCGGCGCTGTGGGGCGTAATGGCCATATCCAATGAGCCATCTATCTCTATCAGCCACTGGTTGAGGGGCAATTGGTAGCCTGCGAGCGTATCCGTTTCTACCAGCATATAATGTCCGGCGCCCAAACCATCAAACGCCACGCGGCCACCCGCCGCGCTCGATTCGAATACTGGATCGCCCCAGCACCCGGACAGCCCGTCCACCGCCAGCCATTCATGCGCATGGCCGTATTCGTCCCACGCATCGCAGCGGTACAGCGCGAACGCCACATTCTCCATCGGCCCGCCCTGTTCATCGATTTTGTAGAACACAAGCCCGGTTGTGCCTGCCGTGACAAGCGGCTCGTTAAAGACTTCGACCGCGCCAAAGGACTCGTACGGGACGAATCCCCCATCCACAAGCTGCCCCAAGCTCGACTCAAAGGGGATCTGGAAATAGAAGAACGTAAGGTGTTCGTCCAAGTCGCCGTGCGCGCCGACGTCGCAGCCTTTTGGCCCGAGATAGCCCGGGGGCGCCTCTTTTTCGTAAAGGGCGTATAGTATGTCAAATCCGGCGAAGCTGGGCTGCGAGTACAGCTCTTTTGTGAAGACGATAGAGCCGTCCTCCGTCATGCCGTCCTCGATATAGTAGAATGTATGGCCGCCGGCTATGAAGCTCTCCGGGTACCCGCGTGCGGCGGCCAACGCCATGTTCTCGTCGAAATTCCTTGTGTAGACGATATTGACGTACATGCCGAATTCCACGCCGTTGATCGGCGCGCCCGTGTTTGAATTTTTCTTCGTTATGAGCAGGTCTGACACATCGAGGTTGTTTCTCCCATATGAGCTGTCGACATTGAACCCTTCCAAAATCAGCTCGTCGCCATAGGACAGGACGGTTATCTTGTTGGAATATATGTCGCTGTCCGAATTAAACGCCCGGACGAAGTAAGTGATTCGCACGGGGGCCCCGTCGGGGAACCAGAAGTCCAGGCTTTGCTGACTGTTTATCCTGTATGTCCACGGCATCGCGCCGCTCTCGGTGGCATGCGTCGCAAGGACCGGCGCCACGGGCGTCCACTCGCCGTCCACATCGTATTTTTCGCGCGTCCAGAATTTCAATGTGTTTGCGATATAGCCAAGGTTATCGCTCATGCGGTCTTCGGCCAGGTACATCCCTGCGGTCGAAGATGCCGGCAGGACCTTTTGCCCCAGCGAGTTGATGACGATCTCCACCGACGCGGTGCCCCCGGCGTTGACGATCGCGGTCTTTTGCACGGGCTCCGCGCCGACGTCCACCGTACAGACATTTTCGTAATTTCCGAGCTTTATTGTGTTTTTTGCGGTGCGCTTGCCCAAGTCCGCGTCGTCGTTGATTTTCAATGAGTACCTGACTGTCCAGTAATAGTCGTCGTAATAGTGAAGGTCGCCGTTTGCCTCGCCCAGCATTTCGGGGCGCATCGCAGGGGCGACGATATCGGTTGGCTTTACCACGGCTCCGCCCGGCTCGAACGCCAATGTGCTCGTCGCGCCGCCGTTATACGCCTGCAGGTCAAAAAAATTGTACGATATGACGCCCTTTGCGGTTTCCAAATCATTTTCGATTAGGTCGATAACAAGCGGGGCGTCCGCATAGTCATACGGGCCATAAAAATTGCTGGCGTCAAATTCGGCGCGGAACGTGTACGGCATATATTCGAGCGTTTCGGCGTCGAACGTGTCCGTGAATATTTTCGCTTCGTTAAGCAGCTTGACATTGAACAGGACCGTGTAGTCGACCCTGTCGCCTACGACCTGCGCCTGCTTGTAGATGGGGTAGCGCGCCCTTGCGTCGGCCGCCGCATAGGGTATATTCCATATGAATTCGGGCCCCGGGAGGTAATACACGGTAGATTCGTTTTTTACGCTTGGCTGGATGGCTGCCGTCGCCTCGATGCCTTTTAGGAAATCCAGAATTGTCGCCATGCCCGGGTGGCCGTCCACCGGAGCGTCCAGCGGCGTTTTGTAACTCACGGTGACAGTTGTGTCCTGCGTAAACGGGGAGCGGCTGGCGTCCATCGGGCTGCCTGCGGACCTGTCCGCGTAGTTATGGTCGCCGACGTCGACAGCGCCGCCAGGGTTGAAGAACAAGCTCCAGTCGCACTCGGGCCATTTATATGTCGTAGGGTTGTAAACCAGCGACATGTTTTGCCCCGGCGCAGGGTAAGCGGCGCTATAGTCGCTGTAGTATGCGCCGCCGGAATAGTATTGGCCCTGTTCGTTTACGCTGAATACGACCGGCGCAAACGCGCTGTCGCTGCAGTCGACGCGGAAGTCGATAGCTTCATATAGGGGCAATTCGACATTTCCGTCGACGGTCCAGTAATCCGTATGCAAATACAATTTGTCCTCGAACCATACGGGCATGTCATACAGTTCCCCGGGGATGAAATACTCTATTTCCCATTGAATATAGTCCCCATATACATCGTCGCCAAAGACCAGCTCCCCGGATTTCGAGACGCTTGCCGCGCCGCGCGGGACGGTCACGCCGGGGCTGGTCGTGGAATCTTCGTCGCCCCCTGGGTCGCCGATGTGCAATGAGTTTTTCATGATCACGTTGGCGAGGCTCGTAGATGTGACGTCTACCGTGTATACGAACTCCACGCGGTAGACGTCCCCAGCCAAGCCGTCCGCGATGCCATCGGGGATGGTGAAAGTGAAGCCTCCTTCGTCGGCGCCGCCGCCCCCGCCGCCCCCAGAACCGGCGGCATTGAAAACCAGGTTGAGCGGCGGACCCGCCGGGGACGTATGCGTTACGTTATATACAGTTGCCCCGTTTTGATCTTTAAATATTAGTTGCAAAGTGCCTACCGGGTCCATTCCGGCATTCTCAAACGCGTCTGTGACCGTCCAGTTGTTGAGTTTTGTGCTGTAGTCGCCGATCGTCGCGGTCCAGGCGATCGTGTCGGTCGCCGCGTCATACTTGCCGGATTTGGCGCTGAATATGCTGCCGATCCAGGCGGAGCTGGAATCGGCGCCATGCAGTTGCTCGCCGCCGCCCCCGTCGCCGCCGTCTCCCCCGTCGTCGCTGCCCGGGCCGTATGCCTCGATCCTGTTCCCTATGCGGTTTGAATATGTGAGCGGCGTGGGCGATCCATGCGCCTCTATGATTTGGCCAAAATCAAAGGTATAGGTCAGCCTCATGGACTCCCCGTCGGGGATTATAAAATCGCTGTCGAAAAGTATTTCAAAGCTTTTATTGTCACCCGCCCATTTGACTTCGTATTCGGTGGCGGGAATGACGGCGCCGTCGAAGAAAATCTCGATGTCCGAGACGAAGTCGGATAGAGCTTTTCCGGCGAAAATGTCTTCGAGTGTAATGCCGGCGCCGCGCATGGGGGTGTCCATGATCCGGCTTACGATTATGTCGCCGTCATGGGCCGTGAATGTGATCCTGTAGTCAATTTTTCGCGTAGCTGCGTTATATCCGCCGCCGGTCTTTCGCACATCCAGGGTAGGCGCGTCGTCCGGGTCGTCTCCGGGGTCGTCGCCGGGGTCGTCTCCAGGGTCGTCGCCGGGATCGTCGCCGGGGTCGTCATCTTCCGGCCTCACGGTAATGGTCGTATCGTTGCCGAAAATGAATGTGTCACCGCTTTCTTGCTTTATGAACTGGGCCTGAAACCCCACCCAAAACGACAATATTTCATAGGGGTGCTCCAAAAGGTTAGTACCTTCGGTCTCTATAATGTCGTCATCTTCCAGCTTTACGTCGTAAAACTGTACCTTGATAAACCCCCCGTCTTCAACTGTGGAGTCGATAGTATATTTGCCGATCGGTTTAATCGGGTTATAGTCCAAATATATATCGCCCGTCCCTGCATACAGGATGTCGACCCCGGGCGGCAGGGAATATGTGAGCCAACCGTCGTCGCCGTATTCCGGGTACGACATGGTTGCGCCGATTATCTGCGGCGCGAAAAAGGCTATATCGAAGTTATAGTCGGTATCGTATTCGAATATGCTGTCGATAGGAATCGTTACGTATAACTCGTCGCGGATTTGGAAATCGTCTTGAAAGTTCGCGAGATTGAATAAATCTGTCAAACTTGCCGGTGCTATGCCGATAAAACCATCCGAATCGCCGGCGGGCGCTGGCGCAGGCGCGAGATCGGCGGAGAGCGTGGGCATGGGCATGAGATCGGCGTCTGGCGCAGGCGCGAGATCAGCGTCGGCCGCAGGCGCAGGCGCGGGAGTGGGCGTGGGAGTGGGCGTGGCATTTATATCATCGTCTGGTTCAGAGGAACCATCAATAAGTGATTGGCCGCCAGCCTCGGGCGTAGCTGATAAATCCGGCGCTGCATCCGGCGCCGGCGTGGCAGTCGAATCCTCGTCCGCCCCCGGTGTCGCCGACAGATCATCCGAATCGCCCGGCGCTGCGCCGGCGAGCACGCCATCACCCTGCACGTTCGCTGTTTCCGGATCATCCCCTGAAGCGCTCGCCACATCCAAGGATTTATCCGGCTCACCGGCCGCATCATAATCGTCCTCAGGCGTGCCGACCGTACCCAAAACAGACTCTGTATTCCCCGGCGCGGCGCTTGCGGTTGCATTTACATTGAGCGCAAGCGGGGCTATATTTGCCAATATAACTATTAAGACAAGTATGCAATAGAAAATTTTGGCATGGGCAGGTTTGCAATCGGCAAATTTAACAGATTTGGCAGATTTAGCAAATTTGATGGAACTATATATTTTTTCTTTTTTATGCTTCCCGCATGATTTAACCATTGCGCAATACCAACGGATATATGAGCAAAACTAAAGCCATGTGCTAAAATGGTTTTTGACGGGAACACATAAATTATAAAAAAATCGTCGGCTCGGAAAATGCGATTTCCCTCGCCTTACGCCCGCGAAGCGGGCGCGCGGCGCATTGTACCCGCGCGCCGCGATTCGCCGCGATAGTGTTCACGCCGCCAAGCTTTCGTGCCATGCTGGTGGCGGTACCCGTCATGAACACTATTGCCCGCTTACCGCCATGCACCTTCAGCGAATTACTAACAATCACTAAGTGCATGGCGGCTGAAGTCCGATTTTGTTTGTATTCTATTTTATGTAATGAAGCGACTATACAGATGTAAATAGGTATTTACCCTAACAAACGGTAGGTAATCTATTATTTAGTCTATTTATCTTCCCAAATGTGTAACTGCGTTTAAATGTTTATCATAATTGGTGATATGAATAGAATATATGAACGCTTTTATTAATCCGTTCATTAACGTTCTATAAAAGAAGAATGGCGCCGTGCGTGGAAATCAATAGGGCAGAGATGCTATATGCTTTCATTTAAATTCGCAATATGTTTGTTTAATCAGATTAGGTGCTTGCGCAGAGTTTTTAGGACTTCGTCGAAGTCCAGGGGCTTGCCTATGTGGGCGCTCATGCCCGCTTCTATGCATTTTTCCACGTCTTCGCGGAAAACGTTGGCCGTCATGGCCACGATGGGGACCTTGCCGGCTTCAGGCGCGGCGAGCGCGCGGATGCGGCGCGTCGCGTCATAGCCGTCCATCTCCGGCATTTGGATGTCCATCAGGATCATGTCGTACTTGCTTGGGCTTTCTGTGAACATCCTCACCGCTTCCAGGCCGTTTTCCGCGCACTCGACGGCGATATTAGTGGGCTCGAGCAGCGTTATCACGATCTCCCGGTTAATGTCCACGTCTTCCGCCAGCAATATGCACCGGCCGTTAAATATGCCTGCGCCGTTCGCGGGTTGGGCATCCCCAGAGGCGTCAGTCGCCGCGCCTGCATCCGCATAGCCGGCTCCACCTGTCGCCGCGCCTGCAGCTGTGCCCGCTTCCGCCGTCCTCCCTGGGTACGCGGGCGTCCCGCCCGCCCCCGCCGCAGCGCTCCCCGCCGCCGCTTCGGTCGCCCCCGCCGTCCTCCCTGGGTACGCGGGCGTCCCGCCCGCCTCCGCCGCAGCGCTCCCCGCCGCCGCTTCGGTCGCTGCCGCCGTTTCTGCGGCTTTTTTCAGGCTTACCGAAAACGAAAACACGGACCCCTTGCCGGGCTCGGACGTAATCCATATGCGGCCGTCCATCATCTCGACAATGCGCTTTGATATGACGAGCCCCAGCCCCGTGCCCCCGTACTTGCGCGTCGTGCTGCTTTCCGCCTGCCCGAACGCGGTGAACAGGCGCGCCTGCTGCTCGTCGCTTATGCCTATGCCCGTGTCCGCCACGTCGACCTGTATCTCGCACGAACTGCCCGAATCACTCAACAGGTATGCGCCGAGGCTGACGGCGCCTTGCTCCGGCGTAAATTTAACGGCATTGCTGAGCAGGTTGGTCACGACCTGCGCCAGGCGCTGTTCGTCGCCTATCAATAGGCGCGGGATGCGCTCGTCGATGCTGGATGTGAAGTCTATGCTTTTTTCGGCCACGCGGAACGTTATGATATTGATGATTTTGCGGAACATGTCGTCCAGGCTGAATATGATCGGCGACAGCTCCAGTTTGTCCGCCTCGATCTTGGACATGTCCAGTATGTCGTTGATTATACCCAGCAGATGCGCGGAAGCGCTGTCGATCTTTTCCAGGGCATAGTCCTTCCTCGCGGGTTCCGGGCTGGACAACCCTATGGCGGCCATACCGATGATCGCGTTCATCGGCGTGCGTATCTCGTGGCTCATGTTGGCGAGGAAATCGCTCTTCGCCTGGCTCGCTTCCTCCGCCTTTATCGTCAGTTCCAACAGATCGTTGTTTTGCTTGTGGATTTCGCTGATCATGTCGCGGTAGTCGCTGACGTCCGTCAGCATTATGATGTTGCCCGTTTCTTTTGCCCGCTCGTAGACCTTGCGGCAGTTGAGCGTGTATGTATGCTTTTCGCCGCCCGGTAGCGCTATGGTGCACTCGCCGTTCGCCTCCATGCCGCTTTTAATGGAAGCAAGCACGTCGGGCGGCTTCATGTCGACGGCCACGCCGCCCAGGTAATCGATGAACGAACCCGTTTTTGTGCGGCCGACCGTCATGGCGAAGGCATTGAAAACGTCGATCGCCCGCTGGTTGACGTCGATGATTACGTGCCGCTCGTTGCTGATGACGATCAGGTCGTCCAGGGAGTCCATCGTGCTGGAAAAAAGGGCCGTTTTTATGTTAAACAACTGGGAGCGGTAGGCGACGAACACAAACAGGATAAATGTAAAAAAGAAGCCCAGCGGCGTGAGGTCGTGCGCGAAAGGTATTTTCCCGAATGTGTACAGTAAATTGATCGTGTACGGGATCAGCAGGGCGACGCCGGTGAGGATCAACAGGGGGTTGTCGCGTGACGATTTTATAATGTACGCAATCAACAGGATGAACGCCACGAGGATCAATAGAAAGTCCATGACCATGTGCACCCAAAAAACCGGGGCGCGTGGGGGCATGGGAAAACTATAATTTATAAAATATAGATGATGGAGGGGGTTTGTCGCCATGCAAAGTATGTCGACTGCGGGCAATATTATGAATGCATTGCGCACCGCCTTTATATCGGTCAAAGGGGATTTGATGAAGTTCAATATGAACCAGGAGACTCCGAACGGTATGATGCATACCACTGACATGCGCAACGTGTATACAACGGGGTAGTAATCGTAATGTATGACCATCGTTATTGCGTTCAACAGCGTCCAGGCGATTATCTCCACGCCAAGGATGAAAAAACTGCGCAACCGACGGTTTCGCATATCGCTGAACCAAAAAAGCCCCAGAATATATGCCACAGCAAAGCATATGAACAGTGAAATTATGAAAAAAACCAGAACACCGGCCATTGATCAGATCCTGAATTGTTGTAAAGACAGTTTTAGTAACTTAATAACTCGTAACACAAATAAAAAACGAGTTATTAAGATACTAACGCCGCGCAACGCGCGGTGCGGGCGCGTCGCGCCCGTGAGGCAGGGGAAATCGCATTTTCCTTGCCGCCTTGGGTTGCGGGCGAAGCCCGCTTTATAAATTTACACCGGTTTGCCGTGGTCTATCAGCATTTTGTCCCGGAGCGGCTCGATGACGGCCTTTGCCACATCGTTTTCCCAGGCGTCGCGCTCAATGTCCTCGTACACGACGGTGAACGCTGTCTCCGGCGCGCCCATGGCCTCGCTGGCTGCTTTGACGACGGCCTCGGCCGCCTTCTTCTTTGTATCGGCATCCCTGCCGCTGTATGCCCTGATGTGAATAAATGGCATTTGATTACCTCCGAACGTAGTTAACGAGTAACGAGTGTTAATTACCCATATCTAACATAACATACCATAACATACGCGCAAAAAATGATCAATCGTTAATGCCATGCCGTATATGCGAGCCATATATGTGCATTTAGCTTGTGCCTTTAGTTTGTGCTTTGATCCAGTGCCTTGAATCTGCGCATTTAACTTGCGCCTTGACATGGGCGCGGGCGGATTAATATAATTTTCGTATAAAACGAAGGAGGGTTTCATATGGATAAAGTACGTTTTGGCAAGACCGGGCTGATGGTCAGCAAAGTGGCGTTCGGGGGCATCCCGATACAGCGGCTGAGCCTCGATGAAGCTGCTGAGGTGGTGCGCGGCGTCATCGGCCTTGGGGTAAATTTTATCGATACAGCCAACGGCTATACGGACAGCGAGGAAAAGATTGGCGCCGCTATAAAAGGCATGCAGAGGGACAGCCTGGTAATCGCGTCAAAGTCGGGCGCGCGCGACAAAAAGACGTTCCTGGAGCATCTGGACCTGTCTTTGCGGCGCCTCGGGACCGATTATGTGGACTTGTACCAGCACCACGGCGTCTCGACGGAAGCGCACTATGATGCGCTGTTCGAGGAGGGCGGCGTTTACGAGGGCATGATGGAGTCCGTGCGGGCAGGGAAGATACGGTTCCCGGCGATTTCGAGCCACAGCGTGCCGCTGGCGCTGCGGATAATACGGGAGGGGAAGTTTGCGGCGCTCCAGTTGCCGATCAACTATGTGGACGACGAAGCCGCGAAGGAGGCCATACCGCTGGCGAAGGAGCATGACGTCGGGTTCATAGCGATGAAGCCGTTCGGGGGCGGGCTTTTGAATAACGCGAAGCTGTCGATCCGCTATCTCATGCAGTTTGACAATGTCGTGCCGGACCCGGGCATCGAAAAGCTTTCCGAAATGGAAGAGATTGTACGCATCGTTGAATCGGGCGGCGCGTTTACGGAAGCCGACGCCGCCGAGATCGATAAAGCAAAGCAGGAGCTGGGGCCGCGCTGGTGCCACCGCTGCGACTACTGCCAGCCCTGCCCACAGGGCATCGGCATCAGCATGGCGCTGACCGTCGAGAGCTTCTTTAAGCGCATGCCGTTCAGCCGCGTGGAGATGATGGCGAACGAGAGGATGGAGGCCGCCAAGGGCTGCACGGGGTGCCGCGCATGCGTGTCCAGATGCCCGTATGATTTGGATATCCCCGAGCTGTTAAAAGAGAAGATAGGCATTTGGGAGACATACAGGGCGCAAAATACGAAAGCCTGACGCGCGCCGGAGGCGCGGTGGGGCGTAGTGGGCGCGGTGGGGACGCGGTGGGGGCAAGCCCCCGCCGTCGTACCTACCACGCTGCCGCGCCGTTGCTGCACCTTGCATACGGACGAACACTGTTCGTCCCTACGAGCGTTTACGCCCTCTCAAATTCCAGCCAAACAAAACAAGCGTCAAAAACGTAGGGAGAGGGCTTGTCCCTC
>WRLR01000019.1 GCA_009777515.1 Oscillospiraceae bacterium
ACAGGGGCGGGGGCGGGATGAATAGGTAGAGCGGGAGGGGTATATGGCATGAAAAAATTATTATTGACGACGATAGACACGGATAGAATTATGAGGATTTTACATTTGCATCGGATAGTGCCGTTGTTGAAATTATTGACGTTGTTGCGTGTAGAAACGGGCAGATTGTTGCGCTCCAGATTTACATGGGTCTGCATTTTGCTGGCCGCAGTTTTGCCCGCTGTCGGGCTCCGGTTCTATCGCCCCCTCGTATATTCCATTAGCGGGATGGCAATAGGGAACCCTGCACTGGCCGGCGCGGTCTGCGGGGCGATTTTTTTTGCGATTCTCACAGCGGGCAGTTTTCACAATAGGCATCGCTTCCGCGTAGACGCTATTACAGATGCAATCCATTCGCCTCATTATATGGCCGTCACCCAAACAATATCGCTGATTGTTGCCGCCGTAGTGACCCAGGCATGCGCGATTATTGTGTGGTTCCCTTATGCCGCCTCGCTGCTTGGCGATGTATTTTCATTCAAGCTGTACCTGTCTATTTATCTCGCCGTAATGCTGCCCGCCCTTTGTTTTGCTGTTTTATTCACCGCGTCCGTATATCAGTTGACGGGGCGCTTCGATCTGAGCCTCGTCCTGTTTGCCGCGTTTGCCTTGCTAAGCCTGACTGCGTGGAACGACAATTGGCTTTTGCGTTGGGTAAATCCCCCGTTGGCCTATATCTCAGACGTATTCGGGAACAGCCGGAAGATCATGAGCATCGGATATAATAGGTTGTTTTGGTCGCTTGCCCTCGCCGGTTTTTGGTCATTGTCACTTCTCTGTGTCAGGAGGTATGGGAAAGGGTTGATAGGCTCTGCGTCGCGCAATGTTCGTAAGGCGTATATTCCTGTTATTGCGGTAGCCTTGGCTTTCGCTGCTGTGTATGCCTATGCCGCGCAGCCGTTTTTAGATCATAGCCCAAATTTGATTGAATACCCCGGATTGATATTATCTTCAATGTCTGCCCCGGAGGGCGAAAGTATAATATGCGGCGGCATTTATGTGGACGCCAGGCCGGATTTATCCGCCGGTAGGTTGCACGCTACAGCTACCTACGAGTTGCGAAGCGAAAGGGGCGCAAGTGGCGCGGGCAGTGAAAGTAGCGAAGGTGGAGCAGGCGGTGCAGGCAATGCAGGGCGGACAGTGTCTTTTGAGTTGAACCCGGGTTACAAAGTTTTATCGGTCACTGCTAACGACCAGGATGCAGTTCATCGCGATTTGGCAGACGACGACAAGAATATGAAGACAATCGAGGTCGATTTGCCGCAGGACGCTGATATTGTGCTTACTATAGAATACGGCGGATTCCCTACGGAGTGGAACATCATGGCGCTGCTACAAGGGGGGCCCGAAATCAGTAGGGATTATATATACCTGGCTAACGCGAACTTTTCGCCCATTCCCAAAAACTTTATCATCGAAAGGGAGTCCTTCGCTTTTACTGCAGATATAGAACTTCCGGAGGGGATGGTCCCAGTCCTGTTCGGCACAGGGACTGCGGAAAAGTTGGGAATTGAAGCCGCCGCTTCCACCCGTGCTGCCACACGAACCTCTACTCCTGCGCCTGCCCGTTGGAGGCTTACAAGTAGTTCAAACAGTATCATCTTGTACGCGGGGGGCTATGTGTCCCACCGCATCGACGCGGCGGGCACAGATGTGGAATTTATATATAATAGCAAGCACAGCCGTTCCACGGCAGATTTTGATATGGATGCTATTATTTCAAATGTGTTTGAGTATTGCACAGAGCATATCGGTAGGCTTTCGTTTGCGGAGGGCGGCACGTTGAAGCTCATAGAGATCGGATCATTCGGCGGCGGCTATGCGGGACTGGGTGCCAGCGTCATGGGCGAGGACAGTTTTAGCGCGCAAAGGCTTTCCGGCCAGTACACAGGCGGCGCAAATAACGACGGCGGCACTTGGAGCGGCAGAACAAGCAGCGATGCAAGCGATGGCACAAGTGGCGATGCTAGGGTCAGCGCAAGCAACGGTGCAAACGACAGCACAAACGGCGATGCAAGCGGCGGCGCGAGCGACAACACTAGCGGCGGCACAAGAGGCGGCGCCAGCGGCGACGAGACCCTCGCGCATGAAATCATCCATCAATGGTGGGGCCTTAGCAACATGTTCGAAGAAACCCGCGATTCCGACAGCGACGGCCTGTGGTCAGCCGAGGGTCTCACCGTCTATACCACATACCGCCTCATGAAGCATCTCCACGGGGAAGACTATGCCGTCGCGAACTATGTGGACGTGTGGCGGCGCGAAGTAAGCAACTACTATGACAATTTCTATGTCCGCCACCCCGAATATTTCGACGCGCTGCCGGAGAAGTACCGGGCCGACATCATGAACAGCTACGCCGGAATGCGCCAGTATTGCGAAATGCCGCTGATGCTTTTAAAAGCCGAGGAACTGGTCGGGGGCGAGGAAGCCTTCGACAAAATCCTCTATGACATATTCAATCGTGAGTTTAACGAGGACTATTCCAATTATTTACTGAGCTATGGGCTGTTTTTGGATTACTGCAGCCTTTCAAAGGAGGATTTGCACCTTGGGCAAAGTTTTTTTGTATGAGTTTCGCAGGCAAGTTGCAAACAGGTTTTATGTGGGCATACTAGCGGTATGCCTTCTCTTTGCGTGGGCGACTATGAGAACGACGATCATCCGGGGCGTCGCCAACACTGCGCCGTTTTCGTCGCAAAGCTTTGGTTATTATATGGCGCATGTCATGCCGCTTATGTCAATAGCCCTGATATTTGGCCTGTGGACGAACTACTCGCCCGCCGCACGGTGGGTCGGAGCGCTGACAGCCGCGACGCCGGGAGACGGGTGGGCGTACGCCTTGCTAAAATGCGGAGCCGCATTGACGGCATGGCTCATTGTATCGGTTTGTACGATATTATTTGGTATGATATTTTTAATTAGGATATTCGGCGATGCTGTACAGGTGGGCGACCTTTTGCTGCCATGTGCGGCGGCGGTGCTGCCCCCTGCATTGCTCATCTTTGCCGCCGCCCTTTTGGCAGGGCGTGCTAAATTTTAAAAAATTTTCGATGCCAATGTGACTTACCATTATCGGAATCAGAAAGCGAGCAATCCATGAAACTGGATTTTCTAAAAGGATACGATTTCTTTACCGGTGTGCCGGACTCACAACTAAAACCGCTATGCGATTATTTGATGGCTACATATGGCATCGGTAACAGCCACATCATTCCTGCTAATGAGGGCAATTGCGTGGGCCTTGCCGCCGGGTATCACCTTGCAACAGGAAAAATCCCGGTAGTTTATTTGCAAAATAGCGGCATAGGAAATATCGTAAACCCGGTTGCATCGTTGATGAATGACAAGGTATATGGCATCCCATGCATTTTTATAGTGGGCTGGCGCGGCGAACCGGGCGTTCACGATGAGCCGCAGCATATCTTTCAAGGCGAAATAACGCTCCAGCTCCTGGAGGATGTAGGGGTTCGGACATATATCATCGGCAGGGACACGACCGAGGATGATGTAATAACTCAGCTTAAAAGGTGGAAGCCACTGTTGAAGAACGGCAAACAGGTCGCTTTCGTTGTTCAAAAAGGCGCATTGGCAATTGATGAAAATAAAATGAATTATGCTAATGGAAACACTATGTTCCGGATGCTCCGGGAGGATGTTATTCGTCGTGTCGTCACCGTTTCAGGGGATGGCCTTATCGTATCTACAACGGGGAAAACCTCTCGCGAGCTCTTTGAAATCCGCGAGAAAAACACGCAGGGACACCAATGCGATTTTCTGACGGTTGGCTCTATGGGGCATTGCTCCTCCATCGCCCTAGGCATTGCCATGCATAAACCGGACAGAAAAATATGGTGCATTGACGGCGATGGTTCGGTGCTGATGCACATGGGCGCGATAGCGGCGATTGGCAGCATTAATCCCGGTAACATGGTTCACATCGTCATAAATAACGGTGTCCATGAATCTGTCGGCGGGTTTCCAACTGTGGCGGCAGGCCTCGACTTTGTAAAAATATTTGAAGGTTGCGGGTATGCAAATTGTGTTTGCGTGGATACCATTGATAGTTTGGATGCGGAACTTTGGAAAGCAAAGATGCGTAGCTCGCTTACGTTCATCGAGGCAAAGTGCATGATTGGTTCAAGGGGCGATCTCGGGAGGCCAACTGTGGCGGCTAGGGAGATAAAAGAAAAATTTATGGAAAATTTGTTGCAATCATAATGTGAGGCGGAAATGACAGCGAATTGATAAATGAAACAGACGAAGACAAAGTCTACTGGGTATCTATAAAAGAGTTAGAAAACTCAACCCTCGCTCCAAATGTACTGGAGTATTTAAAAGTATTTTTAGATAATGACATAAACGAAGCTTACATAACATCAGGCAATGATTTTAATTTTTTGCCCGAAAAATGAGCAGAACGGGAGTGTGCTATCACCTGCTTTTTCAAAGCGATCCGTTCAAAAAACGCATTTCACATTTTCGATATACTGCTCGGCGGAAAGACGAGGACTCGCAGGGTAGCATCGTTAGCGTCGATGGCGGTCAGTATAGTTGATTTAGAATGAAATTAATTTTTCGGAATAAATTATACTTGATGTTGTAGGGCTGGCGGATTTTTCGCCGGTGCCTTTGTCGACCATTTCCCCGCCTAAGACAGTGTACGGCATCTCCCCTATCAGCATAATGCTGTCCGCTTCCTCCACCCATTTCACTTCAAACTGTTTTTCCGTGCCGCTTAGCGTAAATGCCAAGTCGCGCAGCTTAAAGTAGTTGCTGCCTCCGATATTGTACGCGTCATAAACAATATTTTCGCCATTCACCAGCACAGTCGACGCAGTCGGGACAGCGACCGCCGCCGCAGAGGGCTCCGCAGCAGGGGCAGGCGCCGAATCCGAATCCGGTTCCGGATCTTGTTCCTGCGCGGGCGGCTGGCCTGTCAAGTCCCCCGAGAGGTTTGCGATATAGGAAAGCTCAGCTCCCAACGGGACTTCATCCGCCCGGTGGGCGGGGTAGACTATAAAATAAATCATGGAAGGCACAGCAGCTTCCGGCGAGCCCGGATTATCCGGCCATGACCCACTATTACTGCGAACATATCCGTCAACCTGTCTGCGGCACGAAACGCGTCGCCGCTATTCAGTGTTATCGCTGTAGGCGCATCGGAAGGCGGCCAGTTTAAATCAATATCTACGTCCCTGCTAAAAACAAGAGTGCTTTCATCCGATATAAAAAATCCAAATGTGGAATATAAAGCAAAATCGGGGTCGCCGGGGGAGCCGATAGCAAATGGTAGATGAGAAAATTGGTCATATATATATGTAACCGTCAGCGTAATAGGGGGGCCTTCCTATTGAAACCACTCAATTCCATGAAAATCCATTGTCGCAACCGGCACAATCTGCGAATCCGCCGCATATGCCGGTACGGCAACACAGATTATGCAAACGAACGCAATGATAATAAAAAAGTTTGCTTTTCATAGTAAAACCCGCTTTCCAATATAAATATGAAACTTAAATACGCCAATACGTCGTATAGTAAAGCCTCTGAACCAGCATTGCTATTGAACATACTTGTTATAAGCATCGTAAATTTATCTCGGCGAATCTTATACAGTCAAGCCTAATCGCCATACAAAATAACGGGCAGCGGACATGCCGAGTACGGGCGTCTTAGGAATCCAAAAAGCATCGCAGCCGCCCCAATGGCAAGCGCCCCGACGTCGTATATGTATCCCCGATAACCATACTGAAGCAATAGCGGAAGTATTATATACTTTGCTCCTATGATTGCCGGGTATAGGTGTTTTTATAGTTATGGAATTGTCTGTAGCATTATGACATCGTATTTTTATAACTTTTAAGTATTGACATAGCGATAACTTTTAAGTATAATATAGTTGGCTAGGGAGGTCTTGTATGCACGAGATTCATTTTTATGAGGATAAGAACGGCAAAAGCCCGGTTTACGATTATATAGAATCCTTATCACATCGAACAGACAAGGACAGTCGCATCAACCACAAGAAAATCAACGACTACATCGAAGTTTTAAGCCAGTATGGAACAGTGGCCGGAGAGCCGTATTTGAAACATTTAGATGGCAATATATGGGAGCTTAGACCGATAAGATGCAGAATACTTTTTGCGGAATGGACAGACAACAGTTTTATCTTGCTTCACTATTTTCAATTCAAAAAAACACAAAAGACGCCAAAACGAGATATTGACCAAGCGCAGCGAAATTTAAAAGAAATCCAGAACAGGAGTGACGATAATGAGAACATGGAAAGAAGTTAGACCGAAATTATATAGCGCCGAGGAGATCAGGGAAAGCAATTTAAGGGTTGCCATAATCGGAGAACTGATAAAGGCGCGCCGGGAACAGAATATTTCTCAACGACAACTTGAAGAATTGAGCGGTGTAAAGCAACCTATCATTTCTCGCATGGAATCAGGCGGAACAAGCCCGCAGCTAGACACTGTATTAAAGGTTTTGGCACCGCTGGGAAAGACACTTGCTGTTGTACCACTAAATGAACATGCCTAGTTTTAATGTCTGCAGCACGAAAGAAAGCATTTTACAAAGACAATCATCGCCTGTCCGACAGAAAAGATGCTCTTGTTGAGTTCTACAACAAACAGCGCCCGTGCTATGCCATAGGTTATGATACTCCGGATAACTACTACAGACGCTTTATGCGCGGTGAAATGGTGGGCAAGGATACTTTCTCACAGCGGGTGCTGACAGAGATGCCGAAGTTTGTTCAGAACAAGAAGGAGGCCTCAGAAGAACAGTCAGAAAAAACCGCGTTGAAAAATGACAAGCGGCGCGTTATAGGGCAAATGACAGAATGTGAAAGCTCGTAATGCCAAGGTGTTTGAACTTTCCTTAATAATATGTCTACTTTCATAAACGCAAAACACAAAATAACTCCGTTTATGTCTACTTATGAAAAACTATAACGAAGGAAAAAACCTACAGTGTCCACTTTAGAAAAATAAAACTGAAAAATTTTATTTTCTGTGTCTACTTTTCTTGACAAGTACAAGTCCCAATCACTGCGCTCAAACAATAGCGAAAGTTATTATATGTATCATGCCAATGATTTTGCTTTTTTGCCTGAAAAATGAGCAGAACAGGAGTGTGCTATCATCCGCATTTCAAAACGAACTATTCTAAAGATGCATTTCACATTTTCGATATGCCGCTCAGCAGAAAGACGAGGACTCGCAGGGTTGAATCGTTTGCGGCGATGGCGGTCAGTATGGCTGGTGCAGAATGAAATTTGCATTTTCGGGGGCAAGCATGAATTTAGGATTAAAAAATAGAGTAGTCATAATTACAGGCACAAATAATCCGCAGGGCATTGGTGCAACAACCGCTCTTGCTTTTGCGCGTGAGGGTGTGCGCCTTGCACTCGTTTATAAAAAAATTCCACATCAATATGACGAAAGCAAAACTGGAACTGACGGAGTTGACCGTTACTTCAAAGCCAACAGCGGCGATATGACAGAAGTTGAGAAACAATTACGAGCATTGAACGCCGATTATTTAGTTTTAGAGAGTGATGTTTCAAACGAATATAGCGTTAATGATATTTATGATCGTGTTAACGGGCATTTCGGAAAGGTCGACATTCTCGTAAATAACGCCGCAGCCGCTGATGACGGCGACAATGATACAATCGAAACGATAACGCAAAGTGCAATTGATGAAACATTCGCTGTGAACGTCAGGGGAACGCTTTTGATGATCCGTGAATTTGTTAAACGGCGCGGTGATTATGGGCGTGTCATAAATTTTTCAACCGATGCGGCGCAGGCTTTTCCCGGAGTACAGATAACTTATTTTGCAAGCAAAGCGGCTATTGAAGCATTTACGCGAAGTATTGCTATAGGTGTTGGAAAGTATGGTATAACCGTGAATTGTATCGCGCCGGGCCCAACACAAACAGGTTGGATCGACGAGGAGTTAGCCAACTCCGTTCTGCCGCAAATCCCACTCGGCAAACTTATTCAGCCACAAGATATAGCGGAAACAATTATATTTCTCGCAAGTGAACGCGCCTCAATGGTAACAGGACAAGTTATAAAAGTAAGCGGCGGACACGCATTATAAGCATAACGCAACCGAGCGGCTAATTGCCGCTCGGTATTATCATTAGTTAGATTATCGTAGTAAAATCAAGCCAACTGCTACACAAGGCGATCGATACATTTACATTATGCTTAATGAAACACTTGCATTATGCCGATTTATACACTTGCATTATGCCGAATTAAACATATACATCACGCCAATGGATCTTTTCGCTTATGTGGCTGGATATCGATTATTTGCCGGATGTCCATAAAATGGCGTTGTGCAGGATTTTGCGGAAGCCGGGGCTCGCAAAGGCATGGTTGTCGTGGCCGGAGGCAAAACAGAAAACGCGGCTGTTTTTATATTGCCTGGCCCAGCCGATGTTTTTCAGGCTGGTTTCGTTGTCCGTCGTTATCAGGATTTGGTTGCCCGGTACGTCCGGCTCTTCGAGGAGGTATGTCTCGTCGATGATTGTAAAATCGGCGGCGCCGGCGGTGACCGGGTGGGGCGCGTTTGCGATTTTTATATTGACGCTTTGGTTTTGCGTGTACTTAAATATGTCGGTCTCGCCCCTGAAACGCAGGCCGCATATATCGGTGAAGAGGTCCCACTGCTTGAAGCTCAGCAAGGCGTGGTGCAAAAATATCATGCCCTGTTTTGAGGCACCGGCCTCTTCTGTAAAATATTTATATAACGCGCTGCCTTCCTTGGGGATCGGGTTATTCATGTTGTAGTATACAACGGTATCGTATGCAGGTCTGTTGTTTTCAAAGTCGCGAACGAACAGATCAAGCGGCTGGACATAGCTTTCGCAGCCGTCAAACGATTCAAGCATTTTTTGGAAATTGATGACATCGTACGGGTGGTATTCAACCAATATCGCCACTTTTAGTTTTTCGCTCATGGGTTCTCCTCGATTCTTCTCCGTGTTATTTTGATATATATGTGCAATGATGTACTGCGGGTGTATGCTGTCCGCTCCTTTTGGGGGCGGTTTGTGTTTATGCAGGGGGGCGGGCGAGACGCCCGCGTACCCAGCAGGGGGGCGTTGCCGAGACGCAGCACGTGTGGTCGAGGCGCCCGCGTACCCAGGGGGCGCTGCACTCAGCCTTTTACGCCGGCGCTGGCGATGCCTTGGATGATGTAGCTTTGCAGGAACAGGAATATCATGAACGGCGGCAGGACGGCCACGGTGGCTAAGGCGAACACCCTTGGGTAGTCCTTGTCGCCGAACTGCTGCAGGTTGGACGTCAGCGTGGCCAGCCACGCGGTCACGGTCGAGTCTGATACCCTGTTGATGTAGAGGAACGGCGTCAGCCAGTCATTCCAGTTGGACAGCGCCGTGTTGATGGCTATGACCGTGAGGATGGGCTTTTGCATGGGGATAACCACGCGCAGCAGCGTGCCCCAGAAGCCGCAGCCGTCGATCTCCGCCGCTTCCTCGAAGGCGCGCGGGAACGAGCGCATGGCCTGTGAGAAGAGGAACACCCACAAAAGCGTCCCCCAGCCCAGCGGCAGGAACAGCATGAGCTTGTTATTAATCAAGCCGTGCCCGCCCTCCCCGATCAAATTGTTGCCGCCCACGAATGGTATCTTGGACACCAGCACGAAGCTGGGGATCAGCGTGAGCACGTTTGGCACCACCTGCGTCGCCACGATGGCGATGATGAACGCGTTGCGGCCCCGAAAGCTATAGCGCGACAGCACGTAGCCGCACAGCAGCGCCATCGTCACCACGACGAACGTGTACCATGCCGCGCGCGACAGGGAGTTGACCAGCGGGCGGATGGCGCCGTCCATGGAGAACACGAACCGGTAGTTGATGCCGGTCGCCTGCTTGGGGATGGGCAGGAGCGTGCCCATCTCGCCGAACTCCGTCTTGTACATGGACGATCCGAACACGCCGTAGAAGAACGGGTATGCGAACAGCAGCGCCGTGACGGTCATTGTCACCAGCCAGACTGTCTTTAGCATTACGCGAATTGATTTTTGCATTTGCATCAGTCGTCCCTCCTTTGCTGCAGCCACAAGTAGCCCAAAGCGAACACGACCGTCACTAAGCCCAGCACCAGCGATTCTGCGCCGGCCATGCCGAGGTTGAAGTTGACGAAGCCGTCGCGGTAGATGCGGTACATCAGCACGTCTGTCCTGCCGAACGGGTTGCCCTTGGATATAAACATTATGACGTCGAACATCTGCATCGCGCCGATGATGCCCGTCAGCAATATGTACATGGATATGAACTTAAGCCCCGGCAGCGTGATGTAGAAGACCTGCTGCCAGAACGTCGCGCCGTCCACTTTCGCCGCCTCGTACAGGCTCGGATCGATGCCCTGCAGGCCACCCAACCATATGATGACCGCCGGCCCGACGCGCTGCCAGACGAAGTAGGCGATGATCCAGAACACCATCCAGCCCTGCGAGTAGTTCCATGTGATCGCGGGAAATCCCATCGACACGAGGACTTTGTTGAGCCCCTGGTTGGCCAGCGGATTCAACAGCGCGACGAAAACGGCTGTCGTCGCGGAGACCGCCGCCACGTTGGGCACGTAGATGGCCGTCCGGAAAACGCCCTTCACGCGGCTCTGCACGTTGAGCGCGAGGGCCAGGATGAACGAGATGACGGTATTGCACGCCAGCGCGAGCATTCCCATCCACACCTGCCGGAAGAGGAGCTGCCTGTATTCCGGAACCGTGAAGAACGTTTCAAAGTTTTTCAGGCCGACCCATGTGGGGGAGCTGCCCAGGGCGTTGAACTCCGTGAACCCCAGGTACAGCCCGTACACCAGCGGTATAAGGTTCCAGAGTGCGATGTAGGAGAAAAACGGAATCAGTATCATATACGCGCGGCGCGCTTCGCGTCTCGCGCGCGTGTACCTGGGCCTTCCCGGGTAAGCGGCGGTTGGGTTAGATGCGGACATAGAGGACATGGTTGTCACCTCAACGTGTTATGCGAAACGTACAATAATAAATTATTTGCATTTAATGTGGATAATATAAATGTAGGGTGCGCTGTATTCGTAGAGTGCGCTGTATTCGTAGAGTGCGCTGTCTTCGTAGGGTGCGCTGTCTTCGTAGGGCACGCTGTCTTCGTAGGGCACGCCGTATTCGTAGGGCGCGATGTCCTCATCGCGCCGCAACAAGGTACTAATTGCCATTAAACGAATCAAGGTAAACAGGTTGCAAACAGATCCAAATACTAACAGGGACGGCGGTTGTTTATCTTGCTGCCCGCCGTCCCTGTTGGTCCGCCCCGCTATCTCAGCAGCGCTTCTATCTGTACCATCGCTTCCGCGCATATCGTCTCAATGGGGTCGTTCGTCATTGTCGTGCGCGCCAGCACCTGCTGGTTGATGATCTCCCATATCTGGCCGTCGTTGGTCACGAACGCGGCCTGGCCGGTATATGTGCCGGACATGAGGTCCGCAATCGCGATGCGCGCCGCGGCCTTGCCCTCGCCCTCGAACAGCGACGAGTTGTCCAGCATGGACTGCCTCGGCACGACGAGGTTGTCGCCCACGAAGTTCATGAGGGCCGGCTCGCTGAGGCATACGTTTTTATAGAAGTCCCAGAACAGCGCGGTCTCTTCCGCCGGCACGCCGACAGGCACGCCGATGTAAACCGTGCCCACCAGGCAGTTGCCCGGCACGCCGCCTTCCGGCAGGGGCAGCGGCGCCACGCCGATATTTAAATTGTTGCGAAGCGCGCTGCTCTCGCGCCAGGAGCCGTCCACCACAAAGCCGATGTTCTGCTCCTCCGGCTTGTCGGAGAACGCGTTCCACAGCGGGCCCTCGTCGATGCCGTTGCCCAGGCCCGGCGGCAGGTTCTCGTTCATCTCGCGGATGTATTTGAGCACTTCTTGCACCTTGGGATCGTCCAGGTTGATCTCGTCCATGCCGCCAAAGTCCGTCCCCAGTTGACGGAAGAACGGCGTGGCGCGCAGGGCGCCGCCGTTGTGCGGGAAGGACGGTATGCCGCCGCCCCAGAACGAGCCGGCGCCGAGCTCGGTGATTGCCATCGAAACGGTCCGCCAGTCCTCCCATGTTGCGGGCGGCTCCTCCGGGTCGAACCCGGCTTGCTCCACCAAATCCTTGTTGTAGAACAGCATGAACGTCGAAGTCTTATACGCTATGCAGTACGCCTTGCCGTCGGCGCCGGTGGCGACGAAGGAGGGGTTGATGTCTTCAAGCACCCACTCGGGGATCTCCTGGAGGATGTTGGCGTTGATGTATGAGGGTATGAACGCCTCGCCCGCGATGTTGGTGGGCGGCGTGCCGGCGGTGATGGAGGCGCGCTGCTTTTGGTCGAGCGCCTCGGCCCATCCCCACTCGTTCCATTCCCATGTGACGTTGGGATAGTTGTTGTCCGCTTGCTCGCGGTTGTACATGTAGAAATTGTCCGACGGCGACGGCCCCAGCTCCTTGGCAAGATACGTCGCTATCTGGTTGTCGCTGGCGCCCAGCATGGATATGGACAGGTTGTAGACTTGATCCGCGTCCGGTTCCGCCGCCGCCGCTGTGGTCGCGGCTGCGGCTGCAGCCGTGGTCGCCTGGGCGGCAGCCGCAGTGGTCGCCGCAGCCGTCGCGGCGGTCGTCGTCCCGCCGGCGGGCCCTCCGCACGCCGCGAGCGCCAGCAGCATCGCCAGCACCAGCAGCGCTGCGAACATGCGCCTGTAATACTTCTTCATAGTAGTGTGCCTCCTCATAAAATTGTCAATGATTGTTCTATAAAGTTTGCAATCATCGGTGATAGTGTACAATAAATTTTATGCAATTACAATATTTTGTATTACACATCTAGCGCATAGAAATGCAAATTTTTGCGCAAATACTGCATATACTGCGTCATTTATCCATGTTGTTTTTAACGGGCGCATGTCTTATAATGAAGTTATATTAAACTGGAATGATAATGAAAAGGAAGCTTATAAATGGCTCTTGGTACAATATTTGATATTCAGAGGTTCGCGCTGCATGACGGCCCCGGTATCCGCACGACTGTTTTTTTGAAAGGCTGTTCCAACCGCTGCGGATGGTGCCACAACCCCGAATCTTTTGCTACGGACACGCAGCTTCAGTTCTACCCGCAGAGGTGCGCCAGATGCATGCGTTGCCTGACCATGTGCCCGACGGGGGCGCACCTGTTCGAGGCCGGGCGCCACGAGTACAGCCGCGACATATGCAAGCTGTGCGGCGCGTGCGCCGACGCGTGCTATGCGGACGCGCTCGTGTTGACGGGCAAGCGCATGTCAGTGGAGAACGTCATGCGCGAGGTCATGGAGGACGCGCCGTATTATGAGACATCGGGCGGCGGGGTGACGCTCTCGGGCGGCGAGCCGGTGCTGCAGCACAACTTTTCGCTGGAGCTGCTGAAAGCCTTGAAAGAAAAGGGCGTCCACACCATCATCCAAACGGCGGGCAACTACCCGTTCATGCTGATAAAACCGATGCTGCCATATCTCGATGCGGTCATGTACGATGTCAAGGCCATGTCCGAAGATATCTACAGGGACCACATACATGGCGACCGCGAACGCATCCTCGACAACCTCCTGCAGTTGGACGCCGTTTTGGAAGTCCCGCTCATCGTCCGCACGCCAGTCATCGAGGGCGTAAACGCGACGGAGGGCGAAATTTTGGCCATAGCCGAGTTCATCCGCCCGTTAAAGCGCCTGGAGAGTTACCGCCTGATACCGTACCATGGGCTTGGCCGCGCGAAATACGACGCGCTGGGCGAGGCATATGAGAATGTGTACACCACGCCGCCTGCGGCAGCAATTTCCGCGCTGGAGCGCGTGGCCGCAAAAACCGTCCCGGTGTACAATTTGGTAAAAGGGTTCGTTGAAAAGGATAATTAAAGGAGGGTTCCAAATGACGCAGACCCAGCAGACCCATTGGAACGATCGCATTAAGGCGCTGCACGCGCAAAAGCTTGTGTTCAACGATGAAAAACTCAAGCGCACGGGTGGTTTTTACAACATCGACGACCATGGGTGGATTCCGCTCGATCCCTTGCATCCCATGGAGATCCATAAAGACGAAAAAAGCGGTTTGTGCACGGGCATGGACGCTCTCAGCCGGACGTTCGCGTCATACCTGGATTCGCACCCGCCGTATGTCAACCCCGACAGCGCCTGCGGCGGCGCGTGGATTGGCCCGTTCCGCGCGCGCGACGGCTGGCGCCCCGAAGAGCGCTGGCCGGAGCATGAGGCGCTTCTGAAAAAATATAATGTGGTTTCGCGTGGCATCTATGGGATGAACCATTCCGGGCCCGACATGCGTATCGGGCTGGAGCTGGGATGGGGCGGACTACTGGAAAAGATACGCCGGTTCAGGGTGTTGAACACCGAGGCCAGCCATGAGTTTTACGACGGCGAGGAGCGCGTTGTCATGGCGCTGCAGCGGTTGATAGCGCGCACGGCGGCGCATGCGCGAGCGCTGGCGGAAGGTATGGCGGACAGCATGGAAAGCGGCGGGGTGGGCGCCGGGGTGGGCGCCGGAGGAGACGCAGGTGCGGACGCCAGCACCGGCGGTTGGTACAGGCAGAACCTTCTGGACATCGCGGCGATGAACGAGTATTTAGTAGATGGGCCGCCGCGCACCTTGCGCGAGGCCGTGCAGTGGATCGTCTGGTTCGAGGCCATGGACCGCATGTACTATACCGGTGGGGCGGGGCAGGCGATAGACGAGCTGCTGCGTTCATATTATGAGCAGGACAAGCGGAACGGCCTTATCGCCGACGACGACGAGGCGGTGTGGTATTTCGCCTCGCTGTTCTATGGGGACACGCACTACCATCAAATTGACGGGCCCAACCCGATTACGGGCGAGAGCCTGTGCAGCCCGCTGTCGTTCCTCGTGCTGGAGGCGCAGCACCGCCTTAAAATCCCATGCAACCTGGGGCTGCGCGTGCATGATAAAACAAACGACGAGCTATTTAGCCGCGCAGTGCAGTATCTGTTCGAGGACGGGACAGGGGTGTGCTATTCGCTCTCTGGTGGCCTTGACAAGGGCTTCGTGCGCAATGGATTCCCCTTGAATGTGGCGCGCATGCGGGCGAAGGTGGGTTGCAACTGGACAGCGCTGCCCGGCACGGAATACGCGCTGCAGGACGTAACCCGTATATGCCTGGGCCAGCCGTTCCTGTTCGCCCTGCGCGAAATGGTGGAGGCGGCGGGCGAGGAAAACACGATGGAGAACCTCTACGCGCGGTTCGAAGGGCACCTGTCCGTCATCGTGCAGGCGATAAAGAACGGCGTGGACTGGCATGTGGAGCATAAATGGAAGAACAGGCCGGAGCTCGTGCTCAACCTGGTCATGCACGGGCCGATAGAGCGGGGCGTCGACATGTCCGCAGGCGGCGTGGATGTTTACAATTTCGCATGCGACGCCGTCGCGTTCGCGACGGTAGCCAATTCGTTCGCCGCTGTCGAACAGCGCGTCGTTAAGGAGGGCAAGCTGGGCTGGGAGCAGTTGCTGCTCGTGCTGGACGCCAATTTCGAGGGCTATGAGGATGTGCGCATGATGTTAAAAAGCGTCCCGCAGTTCGGCGCCGGCGGGACTCGGGCCGACTATTGGGCGGAGCGCATCGAAAAGACATACACGGGGCTGATGCGCGGCACGACGTCCAAAAATGGGTTCACCGTGCTGCCCGGTATCTTCTCTCATGGCGACGTGTACAAGCACGGCGAGAATCTGCCCGCGATGCCCAATGGCAGGCGAGCCGGTGAGCCTATCTCGCATAGCGCCGACCCGGACCCGGGCTTTCTGCCCGGCGGCGGCACCGCGCCCACGGCCAAGGCCAACGCTGTCGCGCGCGTGCAGTCCGGCTGGGGCAACTCCACGCCCCTGCAGGTGGACATCGACGCGGGGATGGCCAAGGAGAGGGGCGGCGTGGACAACATCAAGGCGTTCATCCGCGCCCACAACAACATGGGCGGGACGCTGCTGAACATAAACGTTATAGACAAGCAAAAAATCCTGGAAGCGCACAAGAACCCCGACCTGTACCCCGATCTGGTGGTGCGCGTGACCGGCTACAGCGCGTTCTTCAAATCGCTCTCGCCCGAATACAGGCAGCAAGTAGTCGACAGGTGGCTCGGCGAGGCCGGCGACGCGCCGAACTGAACTGACGTATAAATAACCTATAAAATATTACAGCGGCGCCTGGTTGAACCCACCAGGCGCCGCTGTTTTTGGTTTAAATAATACAAAATTTGACAAATTTATCTAATATTGTTATAATGCGTAAAGTAATCGGTGAACAGGCGCGGCTGCCACTCCCATGCCGGAAACGGAAAGGAGTGATGCATATGAGCTCATTCGAAGCCTTTTATCTTATGATAAACTTCGCGATGCTGGTCATAGCAATCCTGAAATTCAGGAATAAGTAACCGCCCTGTCATACACACAGAGCGGTTAATTTTAAACCCATACGTGTGGCAGCCGCATCGCGGTCACCGATTGCTTATATTATACATCATTTAAAATATTTAACAATCGGTTTCTGAAAATTTATTTTATTATTGCTCCCACTACTTGTGCCGCTCGGTTATCCATTCCGCCGAATCGAACCACGACTGTATGTAGCGTTTTGTGGACACGAACTCCTCTACGGTGATCTCTCCCAATATCATGCTCTGCGTGAAGCCCGGCTCGGGGTACTCCGCGTCTTTGACCGACGCGTCGTTGATTTCCTCTATTGTTTGCAGCAGCAGGAACGGCAGATACGCTATCTGGTGCGGGTCGTTTGCGGAGTCGGCGTACGCTTTGTAGCGCCCCGTGCCGAAAAACGGATCCTCCGAAGCCGTCGTATGTATCGGGAACGTGCTGGCTTCCTTACAGTATTTTATATTTCCCTCGGGGCCGCATATCGCCTTGATTACCTCGAACGCCGCGTCCTTGACCTTGCTGTGCGACGTCATGTTCATGGCCGCCGAATCTCCGGAGACATAGTACGCGTTGCCGTTCTCGCTATACGGGAGTGGCGCGGTTTCCCATGTGCCGTCTTCCATGTACTCTGAACACGTCGCGATGACCTCCGTGTCCTGAATCAAAAAGCACGTGACGCCGGAATAGAACGCTTCCACCATCTCCGGGTAGCCCCACGTGATGGAGTCGGGAGGTGAAATCTCGTGGTACAACTGCTTGTACAGCTCGACACCCTTGACGAAACCCGGGTTGTCGAGTATGTGCTTGTCGTCCTTTGTTATCTGGATCATCCCCGGATCGAGCAGATCTGCGGGCACGCTGCCGTAACCCAGGTTGTTGATGTACTGCGCCGAGCCGTTGCCACCCCGGAACGAATAGCCGTAGCGGTTCTTGGTCGGGTCCTGGATGTTTTTGGACATTTCGATGAGTTCCACCCACGTCTTTGGCGGGGCGCTGTACCCCGCTTCCTCGAGCCAGTCAATCCTGTAGAACAGGATCTTCTGATAAAGCCCCATCAGTACCCCGTACACATGGCCGTCGTATGCTTTTGTGAGGGTGACGAGCGATGGCGTAATCGTGTCGAAGCCGTCCCAATTGTCGCAGAACGCGTCCGTCTGCTCGAGATAGCCGTTCAATATCCACTCCATGGGCAGCACCGTGCCCTCTATCAAGTCCAGTTCTTCCTGCGCCTGGCACATCGTCTTCACCTTGTTGTCGAACTGCTCGATCGGGACGTTTATCAGCTCCAGGTTGACATTGGCGCCCGACTCTTTCACGAGCTCCTGGACCAGCGCGTCGCGCTCGGGGTAGCCCAGGCGCTGCAAGAATATGACGTCCACCGGCCTCTCCGTATTCGAGGAGCCCCCGCCCCCGGAATTCGTGTTACAAGCTGTGGGCGCCACCAAAACCGACGCCACAATGAACAACATCAACACAGTTAAACCGATGCCCCTTACCTTAGCTTTCATTCTCATCTTGGTCTCCTTTTGCACTGTTTATTTTATATTGCCTCGCGCCGATGCGATGGTAAAAAAGAACACTCTAACCCCGAATTGCGCCCGCTGTGATTCCTTCCACGAACAAATCCTTCATCAGGCTGAACAGGAATATGACCGGCAGCAGCGATATCACCGTCCCAGCCGACACATTGCCCCAGTTGATGTCGTATTTGCCCACCATCGAATAGATCGCGACAGCCAGCGTTTTGTACCTGTCGCGGTTTATGTATAAAATGGATGTATATACGTCGTTCCATGCGTTGATGAACTGGAAAATGAACACCGTGTACATGCCGATAACCATCATCGGTATAATAATAAGCAAAAAAGATTTCAACCTGCCGCAGCCGTCGATCATCGCCGCCTCCTCCAGCGCGTCCGGCACGCCCGCCAGGAAGCCCTGCAGCAGCAAAGTGCAAAATGGGATGCCCCCGCCAATGGACAGTATGATAACGGTGGACAGTTTGTCAATCATGTGCAACCTGGACATGAGGATATACATGGGCGCGAAGCCCGTGGTTCCGGGGAGCAGCATCGTCATGAGGAAAAACATGAGGACGTATTTCGAGCCTTTGAAACGTATCTTGGCTATCGCGTAAGACGCCATGACGGAAAACAGCACCGTGAAAAACGGGGCAATGATCGCCAGCAGGAAGCTGTTTACCACATACCGCCCGAAATTGCCGAACTGGAAAATATTGATGTAGTTTTCCATGTTAAAGCTGTTGGGCAGATAGTTGACCGGGAACGAGTACATCTCCCTCTTGGTTTTGAGCGATGTGATAAAAATCCACAGCAGCGGGGAGACAATCACGATTGCCATGAACGTCAGCACAGTGAACTTTGCGGCCGAGCCGACCACCCTTGCCGGCATGTATCTGCTGCGCCTTTGCACGATCAATCCCCCCTTTTGTATGCTTTTGTCAAGAATACGTACAGCGCCGAACACGTCGTCAGGAATATCCATATGGTTACGCCGGTCGCGGATATTAGCCCGTAATCGGTCGCGGATATCATGCTGACCAGTATCCAGCTATTGACCGTGTGGCTGGCATACGCAGGGCCGCCGCCCGTCATGCTGAATATCAGCTCCGCGTTGCTGAATGTGGACAGCGCCCGCATCAGCACGGTAAACAGCAGCAGGATGCGCAACGACGGCAGTGTTATGTGTATGAACGACTGCGCTTTGTTGGCGCCGTCAATCTCCGCCGATTCGTACAGTTCGCGCGGGATGGTCTTCAACGCCGCGATGATGACGATAGCGAAGAACGCCATGCCGGTCCACACTTTTGCTACCATGACGGATGGCAAGGCCAGGCTCGCCGTGGACAAAAAGCCGATGGGAATTTCTATAATGCCGAAACGAAAAAGGATGTCGTTTATCAGCCCGGTCGAGCCGTTGAATATCCACTTGAAAATGATGCCGACGATGAAGCCGGACAGAGCCCATGGGATGAAAATGATGCTTTCGTATACGCGCTTGCCCATAAAATTCTTTTGCAACAGGAGCGCGATGATGAAGCCTATCAGCAGCTCCGAGCTGACGCAGCCGAACACCCAAATAAACGTGTTGGTCCAAAAAGTCCAAAAGCCCCTGATGGCGAACAGCCTGCGGAAGTTGTCCAGCCCGTTGAACGGCGTGTTTGCGAGATCAAAGGCGTTGACCTTTTGAAACGCCATTACTATCCCCCTTATGGAGGGATAATACGAAAATACCGCGATGAAAAAAATGGCCGGGAATAAAAAGGCGCAGGCTAAAATCGTATTCTTTTTTTGCAAGGTCAAGACGGTTGCTACTTTTTTATGATTGGACACGGCCGCCCCCCTTTATGTTCGGTCATGGTGTACCATATAATAGTTTTGATCATTATGTCAAGGCGCACGCTTATGTGACTATGTGTACGCGCCTGGGTGCGCCCGCACGCCCGCGCCTACGCACCCACGCGCCTGTGTGATTAGGCATACACGACTGGATGCACCCGCTCGCCTGTATGATTACGCATAAACGCCTTTTAGCCTGCCGACCTCGTACATGGCGTGGATGTTATCTATCGGGACGTAGTTCGCCAGCGAGTTGCCCGAGCCCAGGGCGTAGCCGCCGCCCGGCATACACTCGTCCAGGACGCGGGCCACATATTCGCGCACCTCACCCTCGCTCCTGGTGCATAAAAAGTTCATATCCACGCCGCCCAGCACCGCCACGCGGCTGCCGTATTTGCGCTTGAACTCGCCGACCGGTATGATTTTGTCTTCATAACTGTGCCTCGCGTCTATGCCGACATGGTCGATCAGATCGTCCATTATTTCGTCCAGGTTCCCGCAGGAGTGCAGTATGTACGGCAGCCCGTACGAATGGGCCAGATCGACCAACTTTTTGCTCCATGGGAAAACGAACTTGCGCATCAGCTCCGGCGAGAGCATCGTGCCCTTGTTGTAGCCCATGTCGTCGCCCTGGACTATTGCGCCGATCTTCTTGATGTCCGCACCCGCGAGCGCTTTTGTCAATAAGGATACCGTATTGGTCCCGATCTTCTCGAACATGTCCCAGATGAGCTGCTCGTCGTCCTGCAGGGCATAGGAAAACGGCAAATAGCCCATGAGCCACACGACATTCTCCAGTATGCCGCCCCCCGCCGCGAGCAGGATTTTCATGCCGTCCGGGAGGAGGTTTTGCACCTCGAATAAATTGTCGAGGAGATCGTCGCCGATTGTGGGCCAGGGGTATGCGTCGAAGTCTTTTCGCGTTTCGATGATCCCGTGGTTGTCGTCGACGAACGAGCGTGCATCGCGCGGCAGCGCCGCCGTGTCCTGCGTCCTCCTGTAGTTTCTGGTGTACGCAAAGCCTTTGTAGCCGGCGTTGACATAGTCATAGCCCATCACCAGTTGGTACTCGATCCTGGCTTCGGCGGTCAGCGGCTTTTTCAGGATGGCTTCCATTATCTCTTTGTCCGAGTAGAGTTCGTAGAACGGGACGCAGTCCGGCTCGCCATTCCTGGTCAGGACCTTTTCGAAGCGAGCAAAATCCGGTTTTCGCTCAGGGGTTTTTTTTGCGATATTTACTGTATTTGCCATATTCCACCTCTTTGTGCGTTTTTTTATATAATTTTAATTTATTCATGAACCGATGGCGGGGCGGTCTGTTCCTCGGTCTGCTCCTCGGTCTGTTCCTCGGTCTGTTCCTCGGTCTGTTATTCGGTCTGCTCCTCGGTCTGTTCCTATTTGTTACCTATTTGATTGTTCGGTTTCTTATTTTATGGCTCGGTTTGCTTTGAACATCGCCAGGATGTTTTCCACGGGTACGTCCTCGGGGAGGCTGTGGCACGGCGCGCATATGTAGCCGGGCGCCATTATGCCCATGACGCGCTCCGCCTCGCGCCGGACATCGTCGGGCGGGAAGTGCGGCAGCACGTCCTGCAGGTCTATGCCGCCGTGGTAGCACACGCCGCCGTAGCCCTTAAGTTTTTCCGGCGCCATGTCCACGGCGCTTATCTGCGTCGGGTTCAGCACGCTCACGCCCATTTCCGCCAGTAGCGGTATCAGCTTATAAACAGAGCCGCAAGAGTGGTGGAAGACATAGCTGTCCGGCGCGAGCTTTTTTACGAGGCTGTACATGGGCGCCTGGTACGGCATGATCATCTTGCGGTACATATCGGGCGACATGAACGGCCCCGACTGCATCGCCAGATCGTCGCCGAAACAGAATATGTCGATATATGGCGCCAGCGGCGGCACTATCGTGTTGATCCACTCGAGCCTGGCGTCCATGAAGCGCTCGAATATCAGGTGCGCGACACTTTCGTCCACCGCCATGTCCATGCAAATGTCGTCGTAGCCACGTATCCAGCAACCGGCCTCGAAGATGCCCGAGGATACCCAGAAAGTCGTGGCGTACCCGTCGTTCCTGTATTGCTTCGCCGTCTTTATGTACCAGTCGAAATGGCTGTCCGGCGGCGTGCGCGGGACATTTTCGCGGAAATTGTCGCGGATATCTTCGTAAGACTTGCCCCGCAGCGGGAACTCCGTGCGCACCGCATGTGTGACAATGCTCCTGTCCGCCATCCGGACATATTTGCGCGTCTGCAGGCGGCGCTCGTACTCGTCATGGTCGATATTTTTAAGTACCGCTTTAGGAATAGTGCCGGGCACAAGGCGCAGATCTACATCCAGGTAGCGTTGAATGGCCTCGTCGACCCATCCGCCGTCCTCGTCGCGATCGTCCGGCAGCGGATAGCCCAAAACTTTGCGCATGTCCTCTAAAAATTCCGGCAGGCACACGCTCATCAGCGTGCCGCCAAAGTCCATAGGCGAGCGATCCGCCGGCTTGCGGTTAATCGCTGCGATTACCCGTTCTCTGCTCGTCATATTATTCCTTTCCCCTTCCGGTGAATAAGGTTTTGCTCCGATACGCTATTATACGTTTTCGCACAGGTGTATACAATATCATAACATTCAATTCGCCCGGTAATTAACCGCAATTAACCGCAAATTTTCCGCAATTTACCGCCACCCGCCGTCATTGCGGCTGCGCAAAGCGCTTCGACTCGCAATCTCACATATAATCATTTGTTATGCCATCTTGGAAAATGTCGTTGTACGGTATACAATACATTTTGTAATGGCGAATGATATTCGCCAGCGGCTTTTCAGCATCGACCTTTGATTAATGTCGAACGTTTCAATAATAATGGAGGTAACAACATGTACGGATGCAATGCCAAATACTTTTCGCAATTGCGCGAATACCTTGACAAACTGCCGGTCATCGAGACGCATGAGCATTATACGAACTATCAAAAAGCCGAAAACGCCTTAAATTTTATCATTGGCAATTACTACATGTCAGACTTTATGGCTGCCGGGGGCGAGCAGGTATTGGTCGACGGCTTTATAGCCAAAGACCTCTCCGGGCGGGAGCGTTATGACCTGTTTATGAAATTCTACGGCAAATCCAACAATACGGCGTACGCGCGCGGCATGCGCGAAGGGCTGCGCATATGCTGGGGCGTGGACAGCATAGACAGCTATGAGGATTTCTTAAAGTTCGAGGAGTTGTTTAATACCCGCAGCGAAGCCATATATGACGACACAATGGAAAAAATGCTAATCAAAGCGAAAGTCGTCGATATATTTGACCTTTCCGAATATGTTAACGGCAAAAAAGACGATTATTCAAAATACTGCCGCTTTGCATTTTCGCTGCCGTCCATACACGACCTGCACAACAAACAGGACATCATGAGGCTGCAGCGCTACATCGGCGGCAGGCCGATCGTCTGCCTTGACGACTACCTGGAAGCGTTTGACGCGTATTTCCAAAAGAGCATCGACTTTGGCATCGTGTGCATCAAAGACCAGTCGGCCTACGGCCGCCCCATCAGCTACGCATACCCCACAAAGGCCGAGGCGGAGAAGGTGTTCAACGATATCGTCTTTAACCCGAGGAACGTATACGGCGACGATCAGGCCCGGGCACTCGACGACTGGCTGTTCCAGTACGCGATGCGCAAAGCCGCCAAATACGACGTGCCCGTGCAGATTCATACGGGGCATATGGCGGGCATCCGCAACGAAATAACCAAAACCAACGCGGCGCACCTCATACCTACAATTGAGCTGAACGCCAATGTTAAATTCGATTTGTTCCACGGCAACTGGCCATATATGGACGAGTATCTTTTCATCGGGAAGAACTACCCCAATGTCTGGCTGAACCTCTGCTGGGCGCAGAGCATCGACCCCATCTATTGCGTGGAGCTGATGAAGCGGGCGGTCATGACCGTGCCGCACAATAAAATCATGGCGTTCGGCGGCGACACGTCGCACATTGAATGGGCCGCCGGCTACCTTTCGCTGGCCCGCGACAACGTGGCCATAGCGCTCTCCGAACTGGTCGACAGCGGCTGGATAGACATCGGCGAAGCCAAGCAAATTGCGGCCGATTGGTTCTTTAATAACCCGAATGAGCTGTTCAAGCTGGGATTCGAACCGATCAGGTAAACGCAGTAGGACGCGGCGTATCATCTATATGATTATAGGCGATTGTAAAAGCCGGTATTTTACGGGCGAACACTGTTCGCCCCTACAACATTTTGTATATATGTAAAATTGGCTGCCCATATGTAGGGACGCACATTGTGCGTCCGCGACTTATACAATCGCTTAATATGGTTATTTACGGAGGTAGTTAATGGCATTTCGTATATGCATTATCGGCTGTGGAGGGATTTCCGGTGGCTACCATGGGCCTTCCTATGTGAAATATCGCCTCGAAAACCCTGACACAGAGCTGGCCGCCTGCTGCGATATAGATAGCGAAAAAGCACTGGGTTACAGCAAACGGTTTGGGTTCGCGCGCTGTTATACGGACTATGTCCAGATGCTGCGTGACGAAAAACCGGACGCCGTTTGTGTGACTGTGGACGAAGACCACACTGCGGGCGTCGGCATTGCGGTGTTGAACATGGGGTTTCCGATGTTCATAGAAAAGCCGCCGGGCAAAAACAGCTCCGAGACGCGTATGCTCATTGATGCGGCGCGGAAAAGCGGCGTCATCAACCAGGTCGGCTATAACAGGCGGTACATGCCCATGTTGCAAAAATTGAAAACAATGCTGGACGGGCATCTGGCTGGGCATACCGATCGTCCAGCCGGGCATACCGATAATTTTACTTGGGTGCATCCAACCGGGCATACCGATAAATCTGCTGGGGTGCATCCGGCTGGGCATATTGATCGTCCGGCTGAGCATGCCAATCACAATGACCCTCTTCAATACATACGCTACGATTTTTACAGGGTCGGGCGGTACGACGAGGACTTTTCGGACACGGCGGTGCACGGGATCGACGCCGTCAGGTACATTGCTGGCGCGGACTATAAAAGGGTGCAGTTTTCATATCAGCCGCTCCCGCAATATGGGGCAAATGTGCAAAATATTTACATGGACTGCGAGATGACGTCCGGCCTGCGCGCGCAACTGAGTTTTTGCCCCGTTTCGGGCGTCGTGCTCGAAAGGGCAACCGTTCACGCGAGAGACAACACCTGGATGGCCAATTCCCCCATATGGGCCGAGAGCTACGACCAGCCCGGCGAACTGCTCCATATTGTCGGCGGCAAAACAGCCGAGCGCATATCCGGCGCGGAGCTGTGCGGCGGCAGCGATGAGCTGTATATCACCAATGGGTTCTATAATGAGAACAAAGCGTTCTTCGACAGTGTGAAAACGGGGCGCAAAAGCGACTGCGATCTGGAACAGGCGTTGAATACGTCCCTCGTAAAAGACTGCATATCCAACAAGGATAGCCATTTCGGGCAAACATAAAGAGGCGTGAAAAGGTCATAATGGAGCATAAGGAGCATTATGGAGCATAAGAGAGCATCGGGCAAACATAAAGAGGCGCAAAAAGAGCATAACGGATCATAAGGGAGCATAACGGAGCATAAGGGAGCATAAGGAGCAAGTATATGAACAAAGAGACCATGACTGGCCGGGAGAGGGTATATAAAACGATACGCCATCAGCCGGTTGACCGCATGCCCATCGATTTGGGCTGCCATTTCTCCACCGGCATTTCGGTAGTCGCCTATTGGAACCTGTGCAAATACCTGGGGTTCGACACCGACGACATTGAAATGCCCGACTGCGTCCAATGCCTTGCCCGCGTGAGCGACGCCGTCGCCGAGCGTTTCCATATCGACACAGTTCTGCTCAATCCGCCATGGCCCAACCCCTGGCGCTGGACGATGCGCGAACCATATACGTTTACCGTGCCGGAGACGTTTACCCCGCGCCTGCGCGACGACGGTGCATGGATCATGGAGTCCGGCGAGTACCGCTTGGAAATGCCGGCCGGCGGGTTCTTTTTCGACGGGGGCTGGCCCGGGTTCATCAGGATGAGCCACGAAGACAACATGAAGTTCTACGCTCAGAGGGCAAAGCAGTTGTACGAGGAGACCGACCGCTTCACGATGTACATGGGCTATGGCGCGTATTTCGACGGCCTGGACTTCGCCTGCGACATGCTTACGGACCCCGACGGCAGCAAGGCGTACAACGAGGAGCGGCTCACATCTAGCATTAGCCATTTTGACGATTTGAACAAATCGTTTGGGCGCTACATCGGGGCAGTGGTCGTCAACAGCGATCTTGGGATGCAGACAGGGCCGATGTGCTCGCCGGAGAGCTATGAGGACGTGTGCTACCCCTATCTGAAGCGCTTTTGCGATCATGTGCACGCCGAGAGCGATCTGAAAGTGTTCCTCCACTCATGCGGCTCCATCGCCAAGCTTCTACCGTTGATAGTCGACGCAGGCGTTGATATTTTGAACCCTGTGCAGATTTCGGCCGCCGATATGGACGCGCGCTCGCTAAAGTCCGCCTTTGGCGACAAGGTCACGTTCTGGGGCGGCGGCTGCGACACCCAGCATGTCTTGTGGGCGCTGCCACCCGAAGGGGTGGCGGAGCATGTGCGCGGGCAGGTCGCCGCGTTAAAGCCCGGCGGCGGGTTCGTGTTCAATATGGTACACAACATCATGGGCAACGTGCCGCCGGAAAACATAATAGCGATGCTGGACACGGCTTACGAAGAATCCTGGTACTAGAGGGGCGTTCAAATGGACATATATACAATGCTGAAGGCAAGCTGATTACCACATACTGGAGGGGGCGCTTAAATGGACAAATACACAAAATTAAAGGAAAAACTGATTAACCGCGAAAAGGTGTGCAGCACCGCGTTTTTATTTATGGACGAGCCGATGATGATCGGGTATATGGTCAGGGACGAACTGGACTTTTTGATTTTTGATATGGAGCATGGCCGCTTTAACACCGAAAACCTGCCGATCAACCTCCACACATGCAGGCTGCTGGGCGTCCCGTCCATCGTGCGCGTCCAGGACACGGCGTATCATCTGATAGCAAAGACTATCGACATGGGGGCCGACGGTATAATATTGCCAAGGGTGGAGTCGCTCGAGCAACTCAAAACGGCCTTGGACGCCATCTGTTTTTACCCAGTCGGGAAAAAAGGCTACGGCGGGTATTTTCAGTTACGAAATAACGAAAGTTTCGACGCGTTCCAGGACGGCAGGTTCCTCTTCCCGCAGATCGAGTCGCCCAAAGGTATCGAGGCTCTGCCTGCGATGCTGTCGGAGTACGGTGGGCGGATATCGGGCATTATCGTGGGGCCGATGGATATGTCGGTTATGGTGGGCACGCCTGCGGATGTCCACAGCGCCGAAATGCGGGACGCAGTCTCGCAGGTCATAGACATTTGTAAAAAATCCGAAAAATCGGTGGGCGTCTTTTGTGCCGACACCGATGACGCATTTATATATAAGGAGATGGGCGCCAACATATTCTGGATGGCCACCGATCAATTTTTCTTCATGGAGGGCTACAACAGCGCGTTCGAAACCCTTGCCAAGGTATAATTATAACCGCACCAAAGAATAGCCACTATATCATGTCGCCGCGTCAATACATTAGTGTCAATACATTAGTGTTAATACATTAGTGTTAATACATTAGCGTCAATACATTATCAGATATGGGTCGACCGATCCCACCATGGAATGGTTGGCGTAAAATGCGAAATGCGGCATTGTAAACAGCGTTTCGCCTAAATAATACAGCGACGAGTCGACGTGTATCTCTTTGCGGAACGCCTTTAAAGTATCATAGTATTCTATAGTGCTTTCGTGCGGAAGGTACAACATTATTGTCGCTTCCCTTGGCTTGTGTTCCAATGATTTAATGATGTTTTGCGTCACCTTTTTATATATGGACAGATGGAACGGCTCGAAGAAGAAGAATTTGTTTGCGCTATCGTCGATGTCGGCTGATTGCGCGTCTATGCGCCGGACGTTAAAAACGGTGTCCGAACCGTGTTCTTGTTGATATTGCGCGACGTTTTTCTGTAACACTTGATACCGCTGCTGGTTATTCTCATATCCGGTCACGCGGGGGCACGAATGCTTCGCCGCCATAAAAAGTACACGCCCCTTGCCGCACCCAAAATCGACCAGATGGTCATCCTCCGCAAATGGGAATATTTGAAACAGCCGCTCCAGAAAAAAATACGACGTCGCTTCGTAGATATTGTCATGTTCATTTTCTTTGATGTCGTCGCTGGGCTCCCTGTATGTAGATATGTTTAGGTAGGCATCATAAAATGTTTCAATCAATGTATCCAATATGCATCTCCTATGTATCTCTCATTCCCGTGCCAACCGCGCCAAACCGCCATGCCCCGTTAACATGTGCGTTTTTAATCGAAAATTTTTCCGGGGTTTAAAATATTTTTTGGGTCGAACGCGGCTTTTACGCGGCGCATCAGGGCGATTGCGTCGTCCCCGTGCTGCCTTAACAGATACTCTTTTTTCGCTATGCCGATGCCGTGCTCGCCGGACACCTGCCCGCCCATTTCCGCCGCCTTATCGTACATCCTGTAAAAAGCTTCCGCCATGAGGGCATTCCATTTTTCCTCGTCCAAATCGTCGCGGCAGAGGTAGATGTGGATGTTGCCGTCGCCTGCATGCCCGAAGCTGGGGATGCGCATGCCCAATTCGTCGGCCAGCCTATGCGTGAAGCGGATGAACTCGGCGATGCATTTGCGCGGCAGTACGACGTCGCATTCGTCCAGCATCGTCGTAGAGGCTTTGATGGCCTCGAGGAAGGCGCCCCGCGCGTTCCAGACGACGCCCTTGCGCTCGTCCGTATCCACGATGTAGACGTCCGCCGCCGACCGGCTGAGGCAATGATCCGCCACTGCTTCGTACTCCTGTTCCACGCGCGCCCTGTCGATGCCGTCGAATGTGAGCAGTAGATAGGCGGGGTAGCGTGTGTCGGGGAATTTTTTGCCCAGGTATTCCTCCGCGAACAGGATGGTCTCGCGCGACATGTACTCCACGGCGGCGGGGATGACTTTCATTTTGAGTATCTCCAGGACGTCGTCGAGCGCGTCTTCGATGTTCCTGTATGGTATCAATAAACTGACGGTGCAGGCTGGGAGCGGCATTAATTTCATAATGGCCTCCGTAATGACCGCCAGCGTCCCTTCCGAGCCGATTACCAGGTCCTTGAGGCTGTATCCGGAACTGTTTTTTACGACTTTGCCGCCCAGTTCCATCACCTGGCCGTCGGGCAGAACGACCGTCAAGCCGCGCACATAGTCCCGCGTGACACCATATTTTACCGCGCGCATCCCGCCCGCGTTCGTGCTGATATTTCCGCCGATGGTGGCCGACTTTTCGCCCGGGTCGGGGGGATACAGGAAGCCCCGTGACGACACATGCTCCGCAAGGTCCATCAGCAGCACGCCGGGCTGCACTGTCACCGTGGCGTTGTCCGCGTCGAGTTCCAAAATGCGGTTCATGCGCGTGGTTTCCAGCATGACGCCGCCTTCGATGGCCACCGCCCCGCCGACAAGCCCCGTGCCGGAGCCACGCACCACTACGGGTATGTTCCGTTCATGCGCTATCCGCATGACTGCGGAGACTTCCTCTGTGGTTTCCGCCTTTATCAAAACGTCCGGCATGTGCTTCATGCTGACCATTTCGTCGTGGCTGTAGTCGTCGCTGATCGCGGCGCCTGTCAGGCAACGATCTAAATCTGTACTGTCGCGCAGAGCGCCGCTATCGCGCAGATTGCCGCTATCGCGCAGATTGCTGCTGTCGCACAGGGCGGCGCGGAAGCGTTCGATATCAGCTGCTGTAACGCGGTTGTATGCCATGTCCGGTCAGTCCTTTCAATAATTTAGATCCAACGATCACATGGCAGGCTGGTGGCCGCCGCATGACGCAATTAATATTGGCAATATATCATATAGGTCGCCGACTGCCGCGTAATGGGCGATGCCAAAAATCGGCGCGCCTGGATCCTCGTTTATTGCGATGATGCACTTGCATCCGCGCATGCCCGCCATGAATTGCACCGAGCCCGATATGCCGATGGTAATAATCAACTCCGCGCCCGTCGTGCGCCCGCTGAGGCCTATCTGGCGGCGCGGGTCGAACCAGCCGTTTTCTATCAGCGGGCGGGTGCATGCGATTTGCGCGCCGAACAAACGCGCCAGTTCCTCCGCCAACGCAAGGTCTTCCTTCTTTTTAAAACCGCGCCCCACAGCGACAACGCGCTTTGCTTCCGATATATCGATATACGAGGGCTTGTCCTCTACGTTCAATATTTCGATGCCGCTGTTAAGTTTTTCCGGCGCGAGCGCCATACGCCTCAGCACGCCGGCTGAAACAGTGGCGTCTGCGTTGGTGGCGCCCGTGCCACTGGCGACCGCGTCGGCAACGCCGACGTCTGGGACTTTTGTGGATGCGGCGGTTACGCCAATGTCCGGGTCTTGGGCTGCAGCGGCGAATACTTTATACCGCACCGTGCAAAACTGGGGCCTGTGGCTGGGCGTTACGATCTGCGCCATCACATTGCCGCCGAACGCGGGGCGTATTTGCACCAGCTCCGTGCCGTTCCTCATTTCGAGCGCCGTGCAGTCTGCCGTAATGCCCGTGCGGAACCTGGCGGCTACGCGCGGCGCCAGCGAGCGCCCGATGTGCGTGGCGCCGACCAGTACCGCCGAAGGCCTGGCATGTTCGATAAAATCGGCAAACGCGTTGGCATATGGTTCGATACGGAACACTTCGAGCGCCGGGTCGCAGTAGGTGTACAGCATGTCGACGCCCCTACCCCTGTTGCCGCCCTTACTATTACCCACGCATATGCCCCTGCTACCGCTTATGCCTTCGCCGCTACCCTCGCCCCCGCCCATGCCTTTGCCGCTATCCTCGCCACCGCTACCGCTCCCGAGTAGCGCGTCTAATACTTGGGCGTCCTCCGCCCCGCCAATGAATACGCCATATACCGGCGCGCCGCTTCCGGCCAGCTCCCTGGCTTTTGCTATCAGCTCCATCGTTACCGGGTGCAGCCGTCCCCGCTGGTATTCCGCGAACACAGCAATACCACGCCATTCGTGATCCCTGTTTTCCCTATGTTCCCAATGCTCCCTATGTACCCCAAGTACCTCATGCTCTCCATGTTTTGCACCCATATTGAGCGCATCTTCGCCGCCACCGTCCGGCGCGTCGTTCTCCAACGTTATCGCGCCCGGCGGGCCGTCGTTCACGCAGACGCCGCACATCCTGCAACCGGGGTCAATGCTCAATGTGCCGCCCTGGTATGAAATGGACGAAAAAGGGCACAGCCCGACAAGGCTGTGCGCTATGTCCGCAGTGATGTTTTCATGATGTATTTTTAGATATTCCACAATTTATATCCGTGCATAAATTCTTATATTATTACGTATATTATTCCGTAATTTATACGTACATTAATAAATATATTAATCCGTATTAATCATTCAATGTTAATTATCATTATAATTTATTTGGGCGTCACAAAAATTTGTTTTCGTCAATGACAGCCGCGAGCCTCGCCGCCACCACCGCGCCGCTGCCTGTGATTACTTCGCGGCTTGCGCCGGCCGGCGGCGGATATATGCGCTCCACCTGCGTCGGCGAGCCGGACAGGCCGTAAAAACCTTCATCGCGATTATCGCCGCCGTGAATGCCTGCGCCCCCACCTGCATTGTCACCAGCAGCACCTGCGCCGCCATCTGCGAAGCTTCCATTACTAATATCAAGCATCGTCATTATCCGGACGGGATCGGCTGCAATCGCCCGTTTCCGCTTGTATGAGGGGAGCCTCGGCGTGTTAATGCCGCCATCTGCGCACAGCAGGCATGGCGGCACAATACGCTGCGTTATAATGCTGTCATCCTGGCCAACCGTTACTATTAGCCCGCCAGCGTCCGGGCGTATGGACAATACGCCCGTCGTGTGCGGGATGCCGAGAAATTCCGCCAACTCCGGCCCGACCTGCGCCGTGTCGCCGTCGGTCGTCTGCCGACCACAGATGATTACGTCAAATCCTATAAACGATATTGCCCGGCTGAGGGTATATGCCGTAGCTAATACGTCCGACCCCGCGAAGCGGGCGTCGCTAAGCAAAACGGCCTGATCGACGCCCATGTACACTGTTTCTAAAAGGGCTTCGCGCGCTTGGGGCGGCCCCATGCTAATCGAAGTCACCCCACCGCCCCTAGTACTGCCGCCCGCGTCGCTGTTTACGTTGCTGCTTTCGCCGACGCCCTTACCGCCACTGCCTTCACCGCCACCCGCGCCGTCGGCCACTGCCTCGGAGAGGGCAATGGCCGCTTCGACGGCGAACAGATCGTACGGGTTGAGCTTAGCCTCTACTCCGTCTCGTTTGAGCACGCCCGTCTCCGGATCCATCTCCGCAGAAGCGGCGCCAGGGACCTGTTTTACACAAACAATAATGTTCAAAATCTGCCAACCCCAAACCCAAAATACTAAACAGGCTTCCGATCCTTGAATTCAATCGTCTTGCCCGTCTTTGACGATGTATAAATAGCCTCCAGTATCTCCGACACGACGAGCGCCTCCTCGGGCTTGACCATCGGCTCGCCATTGCCCTTGACCGCCTCGATCCACTGCCACGCGTCGTACTCCACTCCCGTCATACGGTCGCCGAAGCGGCGCGGCCGCTGATGGCTCTCCACCTGAATCTTGTTGAGATATAGAATGCCATCGGCCTCGCCGTTGAGACGCAGCCCGTCGCTGAAATCGATGCCCGCCTTTGTGCCGCACAGCGATATCGAGCCGAATTGATCCTCCGGCAGGTTGATCATCCATGAGCACTCAATATTCATGATCATGCCGTTTTCGAACTGCACGAACGCAAAAGCCGAATCCTCGACTTCGAAGTCCTCGGGCTTCCATGTGCCCCATCCGGGTGCGTTCGCGGCGTTGGGGGTCTTGCCGAGGTTGAGGAAGGTTTTGGCGGTGACGGACTTGACGTCGTAATTGCCCGTCAGCCACATCACGCGGTCGACGGAGTGCGTCGCAATATCGATGATGGGTCCGCCTCCTTGGGCCTCTTTGTTGAGGAAAACGCCCCAGCAGGGCACGCCGCGCCTGCGCAGGCATACTGCCCTCGTATAATATATGTCGCCCAGCACGCCGTCCGCGACCAGCTTGCGCGCGTACATCTGCGAAGCGTCGGAGCGTCCGTTGTAGCCGATGGACAGCAGCTTGCCGGTCTTTTTATGCACGTCCAGCATTTTCCTGGCTTCGGCGGCCGTTTTAGCCATGGGCTTCTCGCACATAACATGCTTGCCCGCTTCCATCGCGGCGATGGATATTTCGGCATGGGAGATATTCGGCGTCAACACATGCACGACTTCAATATCCTTAATCTTCAGCAATTCATGATAATCCGTGAATGTCTTCGCGCCCTCCGCCCCATATTCGGCGGCTGCTTTGGCAGCCCGCTCCGGGATGATGTCGCAAAATGCGACCATCTCAATGTCAGATAGCTTTTTCAACGACGGCATATGTTTGCCGTTGGCAATGCCCCCGCAACCTACGATACCAATTTTAACCATGGAAACCTCCTCGCAACTTGTATAATAAATAAAATAAAATCGCCAACATCGACGCCCTATAAACATATAGAAATTATTGACTTTCGTCAATGGCGTTGTGATGATATAAATCATTTTGCGCCTATTTGCGCCTATTTGCGCCTATTTTACGTCCATGCATGGAATTATTTAAGGTATAATAAAATATGGTTAATATGACTCATGATAAGACATAAATATTTATTAACAGAAAGCATGGTTGCAGGAGCGTATGAAAATCGGACTAATCGGGCTTAACCAAACAGGAAAAACAACATTGTTCGAGTTGCTAAGCGGTCGAAGCGGCGGCGGTGGCAGCGGCGGTGGCGGTAGCGGCGGCGGCGTGAGTAGTGGAAGTAGCGGCAGCAGGGGAAGTAGCGGCGGAAGCGGCGGCACTGGAATTGGCGGCGGCGACAGAAAGTCTGCGAGCATCGGGATGGGGCAGGTGCCGGACGAGCGCGTCGACATTTTGTCGGCGATGTACCGCCCAAAGAAGACGACATACGCCAAGATCGAATTTACTGACGTGGCGGGCTTTACGGCATCGGGCGACGGCGGGAATGCAGGCGCGGCGCGGTTCCTCAATGACGTGCGGCCATGCGATGCGCTGATACATGTGCTGAGGGCGTTCGATTCCGAAACGGTCGCCCATGACCTTGGGGACGTCGATCCGGCGCGGGACCTGGAAGCCGTGGAGATGGAAATGCTGTTCGCCGACATGGAAATGTTGGAGAGAAGGATTGGCCGCCTCAAAGCCGGCAAAAAAATATCAAAAGACCAAACTGCGGAGATCGGCCTTTTGGAGCGCTGTTATGCTCAGCTAGAAAATGGCGGCGCTATGAGCGACATGGATATGACAGAAGAGGAACTGGCCGTTATGCAGGGCTACGCGTTCCTGACGGAAAAGCCGCGCCTGGCCGTCGTAAATCTGGACGAGCGGCAATGGAAGGCAGGGGACTACCACCACCGCGACGAACTGCTCGCCCTGTGCGCCAAGCTCAATATGCCGCTGATTTTGCTATGCGTTGAAATGGAGCTGGAAATCAGCCGCCTTGCCGATGATGATAAAAAGCTGTTCATGGACGATTTGGGCATCGCGCAGCCGGGGATAGCCGTATTGGCCAGTGCCATGTACGGGCTTTTGGGACAGATATCGTTCTTTACGGTCGGCGAAGACGAGGTCCGCGCATGGACCATCGATAAAGGCTCCAGCGCGAGGATATCCGCCGGCAAGATACATTCCGACATAGAGCGGGGGTTCATCCGCGCGGAAGTCGTAAAATACGAAAACCTGGTGGAACTGGGATCCATGGCCAAGGTCAAGGAGCAGGGCCTGTTCCGACTGGAAGGCAAGGAGTACATAGTAGCGGACGGCGATATAATCAGCTTCCGATTCAATGTATAATATGCATAAGATGCAAAAATGACGCAGGCGACATGGGCGGATATACCTTTTAATGGGGGTTATATAGAGATTTTTATGTGGGGTAATATAGGGGGTTATAATGATGAATCGTAAAATTTTAGCTTTCGTGTTGGCTGCGGCAATGATTATCGGCGGCGCGTACTTTGCGGCTCCGGGGGCATATGTGACGGCAATTGCTCAGCCCGGGCCCGGACCCGAACCCGGACCCGAGCCGGAAGCGGGCGCGGTACTGTATGTGGCGTCGGACGGGGACGACGGCAACGAGGGCAGCATCGACGCGCCGCTGGCGACGATGGCCGGGGCGCGGGACAGGATCCGCGCCATCAAGGCATCGGACGGCCTGCCGCCCGGCGGAATTTCCGTCCGCTTCCGGGGCGGTCTCTATGCTTTGGATGAATGGCTCTATTTTGACGACGCAGACTCGGGGACGGAGGACGCCCCCATCGTTTACGAGGCGTACCCAGGTGAGGAACCGGTCTTCACCGGGGGCGTATATATTGACGGCAATCTGGCCCAAAAGGCGTCCGGCGCCGGGGCGGGACGCATCCCGTCCGCCGCGCGCGACAATGTGTATTCGATAAATCTGTTCGAATACGGATTTTCGGAAGCCGAGCTGTTGCTCGATATGGACGTGGACGAATCACAGGGCATCATTACATTAGCCATTTATGTGGACGGCACGGCCCTCCACCTCGCGCGCTACCCCAATAAAGTGCCAGGCCTGTACGAGGCCAACCCGTACAGCGAGTACATCTACATCGAGGATGGCGGCGAATGGGTGGACGGCAGGAGACGCGAAGCCGTCGAGCACCCGTCCTTCCGCATCCCGGCGGAGCTGGCGGGGCGCATCTCGTCCTGGGCGGACACGGACGGGGCGTGGCTCACGGGCATGTTTACCTATACATGGCTGCCCGAAAAAAACCCAATCTATAGCTTTGACTCCACCGGACGCATCATAACGCTGAATAGGAATGCATCCGATTTCGACAGGGCGCCCAACTTCGGTAGGTATTACTTTGAAAATGTACCGGAGGAACTGGACGCGCCCGGCGAATATTATATCGACACTGATACGGGCACGCTGTACTTCTATCCGCCGCAGGGCACGGACATGGGCAGCGCCGTCGTCAAGATTCCCAAATATGACGATCAATATATGCTGTTTGTGCGCGACGCGTCATGGCTGACTTTTAAAGGCCTGGGCTTTGAACTGAGCCGGGGGACAGGCATTGACATATGGAGCGGGAGCCATATCACCATAGACGGCTGCCGCGTCGAGAACATGAGCCTGAACGGCATTCAGATCGACAGCCACGTATATCAGGGTTATGAGGTGGCGGATTACTACGCAGAACACGGCACATTCCCGCCGGACGAGCCGAGCGCCGCCTACAACGGGCTGCACCATACAGTCAAGAACTGTTTTATACGCAACACCGGCCAGTCCGGCGCGCGCATCGCTTCGGGGAAGACGTCGACGCGCGAGAGCGGGCATTTTTTGTTCGAAAACAACACCGTACTGCACACAGGACTTATTGACAACTGGGGCGGCGTGTCGGCCGACGGGGTCGGCATCAAGCTCATCGGCAACACAGTCATGCACGCGCCCGGGGTCGGCATATCCTTGAACGGGCCGGACTGCGAGGGGGCATACAACCGCTTGTGCGACGTCGTGAGCGATCCCGCGCAAAACGATTCCTCCGCTCTCGGCATCCACTTCGGCATGCTGGGCTGGGGGGTTCATGTGCATGACAACTTTATATATGATATACCGCTGACCCCGGTGCGGTCGTGGGAGTCATATTGGGACGGGCCGACCCCCAACCGCCTGGCCCTGTTCGTAGACGGGAGCGCCCCTGGGACTATAGTTGAGCGCAATGTTATATATAACGTGCCGGTGGGCATGAGCATGCCCGACAACCCTGTTTTCCCTTCGACTTTCGCCAATAATATCTTCATCGACGCGATGATCCCGGTGCAGACATATATCTTGTCGAATTTGGGCTTCTTGGAGCAATATGAGGATGCGCGGGCGGATGTGCTGGCGTGGGGCGATGTGTTTGCCGAGAGCGGCATATTTTCATCGGGGATTTGGAATACGCTGTGGCGCGACGTCTACCCGGAATTTTATGATTTTTATGAATACTACTTGCATGAAAAAGAAGACCTGACCCAACCGATGAGTAAAGTTTATGACAATGTCATCATCAACATCGGCGTCCCGCGCGTCGCGACAGACCCGCATGGCGTGTGCGGGCTGCTGCCGCCGGACGACGAGGTAGTGCCCGACCCCGTCTATGGGCGCTACGGCAACAATGTTTATCTAAACAGCGACCCTGGGTTCGTGGACTATGCGGGGCGCGACGTCCAACTGACGCAGGCGGCGGCGGCTAGCCTGGGCATTGAGTGGATCGACCTCGGCAGAATTGGCGCCACGCCGGGTGTGTGGCAGCCGGACGAGCCGGAAGAACCGGAGGAGCCGGAAGAGCCGGAGGAACCGGACGAGTCGGAGGAACCGGACGAGTCGGAGGAACCGGACGAGTCGGAGGAACCAGAGGAACCAGACGAGCCGGAAGAACCGGATGAAACAGAGGAGCCGGGGCAGCCCGGTCAACCCGGTCAGCCATGGCGGCCTGATTACACATACCGACCCTCCCGGCCAAACCAGCCCGGCGCGCTCGACAGCTCCGGCATATCAGGAACACCTGGCACGATCGGCGCGACCGGCGCGACAGGTTCGACCGGCGCGATAGGCGCGCCCAACGCGCCGGGGCAGTCCGACACGGCTTCGATCGATCTGACGGACGACGATATCGCCAAAGCCCCCGCGCCCGCCCAAGCCAATGATTATCAACCGATAACGCCCGAAATGCCCATAAACCCCTTTGCCGACGTCAGCGGGGCGGACTGGTTCATCGACGACGTCATATTTGTCTACAGTAAAGGGTTGATGGTCGGTACAAGCGCGTCCCCCATGTTGTTCAGCCCAAGCGCGACGGTGACCAGGGGCATGGTCGCGACCGTCCTGCACCACATGGCCGGGGCGCCTACACCTGCGCCCGCCTCCGCCCCTGCCCTCGCCCCTGGCGCCGCCGACACTATGTTTAACGACGTATCCGAGGGCGACTATTATTACACGGCAGTCTGTTGGGCAGCGGAAAACGACATTGTGGCCGGATATGGCGGCGGCATGTTCGGGCCAAACGACGACGTGACGCGGGAGCAGCTTGCCGCGCTACTGCATCGGTATGTGCAGTGGAGCGGTGAGGACGTATCGGTCGGTGAAGACACAAATATCCTGAGTTACGAGGACGCATTTGACATTAGCGAATACGCCATACCCGCCATCCAGTGGGCGTGCGGCGCAGGGCTAATGCAAGGCAAACTGGGCGGGCGCCTGGATCCGTCCGGCGCCGCCACAAGGGCCGAGTTCGCCGCCATGCTGCACAGGTTTGACAACGCTTGATGGATTTCCAAATGGGGGTACAAATGGTATTAAAACGTTACAACGACGTCAGGGCGTTTTACAATGACGTTTTTGATGTCCTGATGCGCCATGAGGCGCAAAACTTGATCCCGCTGGGGAACGCCATCATAGGCTACGAAGGCAAAGACAAAACGGGCTGGCGCGATCCCGCAAACTGGTTCATGGCCACGGTTTCGGACGACGCGGGCGTCCTCCTGACGGCGCTCATGACGCCGCCGCACAACCTGACGTTATACGAAACCAATAACCAACACGACTCTGCGGTTATTGATTGCCTTATCGAGGGGCTGTCTGATTTTAAGGCCGATATAACCGTAAATGGCGTAATGTCGGAAAACACATTGGCGGAGAGTTTCGCGCGGGCATACGCCGCCGCTAAAAACGTCGGCTACGCCGTTAACAAACGCCAGCGCATCTATGAACTGTTGGAAGTAAATCCCGATATTGCATACGTTGGCAGCCTGCGGCAGGCGCAGGAGAGCGACATGGCGTTTCTGCCGTACTGGGCTACAGGCTTCACTAACGATTGTAACGGAACATCACTGCCGATTTTGGCGGAAGCGGATTACTACCGCTACCTGCTGTCGACGGGGAAGCTGTATATACTGGAGGACGGCGGCGTGCCTGTCTCCATGGCGAGGCTGCACAGAGAAATACGGACGGTCTGCGGGATAGGCGGCGTCTACACGCCCCCGTTCTTCCGGGGCAGGGGCTATGCGACGTCGGGCGTGGCCGCGCTCAGCCGGCTGGCGCTGGGACGCGGCTTTACTAAGTGCGTATTATACACGGACTTGGCAAACCCGACATCCAACAGCATATATCAAAAGATAGGCTACAAGCCCATATGCGACTCGCTGGAAATAAAGTTTTCATAATCGGGCGGATGCGCGGTGGGGTAAGACCCTGCCTTATGCTATAAAACGAGATTATAGGTATACGTTGTCGGTGGCGGCGGGGGCAAGCCCCTGCCCTACGTATAATTTACCGCCGCGCCACGTTTGATTTACCGCCGCACAAAAAACACAATGAGGCGTTTATAGGCGTTTACAGGCGTTTATTTTTTGATTAATTATAATGCCCCACTGAGCCAGTCTATCAAGTTTATCTGCAGTATACCATCGTAGTCTGCTTTGAAATCATCGAGCGTAATTAAAAATTTTGGATAATTGTCCTTAATGTATTTTAAGGATTCGAGCTCGCGTTTCAATGTATTTTCATCTATAACGGACGCTGATACTTGATAGTACTCCGTTTTTTTATCGCGCGTAGCAATAAAATCTATCTCCCCACCGCGCCCTGACTTGCCGATATTGATCGTGTATCCGCGTCTTAAAAGCTCTAAATAGACAATGTTCTCTATTTGATGCCCGATATCCATGTTTACCGTGCCGAGTATCATATTGCGCAGACCTGTATCGCAACAGTAATATTTACCTTCGGATTTCAAGTGTATTTTACCTTTTATGTCGTAGCGGTACACTTTATAAAAAAGATACGCGTCCGTAAGCGCGGCTAAATAATTATCGACCGTGGTTGAACCGGTTGGCCGCCCGTTGGATGTCAACGTGTCGGCAATTTTCTTTGCGGAAACAGGGCTTCCTATATTGCTTGCCAAAAAGCGCACGATGGACTTGACTAAAGTGATGTCGCTCAAACCTGAGCGTTCCATAACGTCTTTGACAAGCACGGTATTGTAGATGCCCTCTAAATACTGGCTGTGGGCAAGGGAGTTGTCGATTAAATGGGTTGAGTACGGAAAGGAGCCCATGTTCATATATTGGAAAAAGCGCTCGCGTTTATCGGAGATCGCAACCGCTTCGCTGAATTCGGCAAATGAAAGGTTAAGCATATCTATCTCGATGTAACGCGCGGCGAGCTTGGTCGCGAGCTCCCCCGATAGCATGTATGCGTTTGAACCTGTGATGTATATATCAATGTTATTTTTTAAATAAAGACTCGATATGGCCCTTTCATATTCCATGCAGTTTTGAATTTCGTCGATAAAAACATACATCCATTTATTTTTGATAATTTTTGTATTTACATATTCGTGTAGTTTTTTGTAATTTAAAAGTTCCGAAAAGTCTTCATCCTCCAGATTGACAAAGACAATCTGTTCGTCGGACACCCCATCGGCTTTCAAGCGTTCCATGAACAGTTCAAACAATGTGGATTTTCCGCACCTGCGTACTCCGGTGACGACTTTGATCATTTCTTTTTCGCGCCACATAGTTAGCTGATCTAGATATGATTTTCGTTCAATCAAATTTTTCATTGCGAAGCTGCTCTTTTAATAATCGATATATACGGATTAACATTGTCTAATATAACAATTACTTGCATATTATTTTAGTAATTTATTATACCATTAAATACTTGTAAATAATACAAGTAATTTTTTATATCATCAAATACTTTTAAATTATATGGTAAATTTTTTTTCAACTACTTGTATATTTATCGAGTAATTTTCATTCTGACTTGGCTACTATTACGAATCTATCGGCTCGGAGAAGTGCGATTCTCCTCGCCTTACGCCCGCGATGCTGGCGCGCGCCGCTTTGCGTCGCGACAGTAAACACGACTAAAGATTCGTGCCATGTTGGTGGCTGGCACAGTCGTGATGACTGTTCAGAGGGGTGTCTATCGATGACGATTTTCGTAGGGACGACCGCCTCCGTAGGAGGCGTTCCCTCGGTCGTCCGTGTAAAAAAATGCCAGCCGCACAATCGGACGACCGAGGGCGGTCGTCCCTACAATTATCCATGTCAATATAAACATGGTGTGACCAGTAACCTGACTTGTAGCTTGAGGTGCGGGTGAGGCTTTGGGCGCGGATGTGGCTTAGGTTCAGCGATGTATCAGCTATGTTGTTTATATCGCTGGAAATTCGTGAGATATTCGCGCAGCATGTCCATGACGTTTTCGATGTCGAGGGGCTTGCCGATGTGGGCGTTCATGCCTGCCGAGAGGCATTGTTCGATGTCCTCCTTGAACACATTGGCGGTCATGGCAATAATCGGGACAGTCTTCGCCCTGTCGGCGGCCATGGCGCGTATGGTACGGGACGCCTGGTAGCCGTCCATTTCCGGCATCTGCACGTCCATGAAAATTATATCGTAGCGGCCCGGGTATTCGGCGAACATCTTAACGGCGATCGCGCCGTTTTCCGCGCTGTCTATTTCGATGTTAGTCGGCTCCAGCAGCGTGATGACAATTTCCCTATTTATTTCTACGTCGTCCACAAGCAGCATGCGTCGGCCGGAAAAGTCGTCTGCCCGTTCGGCGCCATCGGCGGATTCATCGGCAGCGCCGCCCGCGCCCGCCGCGCCCACAGCACCCGCAGTGCCCGCCGCGCCCGACGCGCCGCTACCCATGCCATCCACACCGCCCGCGCCCGCACCTGCCGCGCTCGCCGTGCCCCCCGCGCCATCCACGCCACTCACACTCCCCGCGCCCGCCGGCGCCGCCACCCGTAGACCGATTTCAAAACTGAACGTCGTGCCCTTGCCGAACTCGGACTCAAATTTTAATTCGCCCCCCATGCCCTCTACAATGCTTTTGGAAATCGCAAGGCCCAGGCCCGTGCCGCCGAAACGCTTTGTTATCGTATTGTCGGCTTGCTCAAACGAGCGGAAAATGTGTTCCTTCTGCTCGTTTGATATTCCGATGCCCGTGTCCGACACATCCACCCTGACGAGCTGGACGCCTTCATTTACGCTCAATGACACTGCCTTCAGCGTGACGCTCCCTTTTTCGTTGGTGAACTTTATCGCATTGGATAAAAGGTTCGTGACCACCTGCGAGATGTGCTGCTCGTCCCCAATCAACAGGCGCGGTATCCTCTCGTCCACGCTCACATGGAAGTTTTGCTTCTTTTCGGCGGCCTTGAACGCGACCACGCTGCATACTTTGTTTATCAGGTCCTCAAAACAGAACGCGGCCTCGTTGAATTCCAGCTTGCCGGCCTCGATCTTTGAGTAGTCCAGCACATCGTTAATGACCCCGAGGAGATGCCTGGACGCCTCCTCGATTTTATTCAGGCTATATTGCTTGCGGTCGCTCTCGCTTGAGTTTTTACCGATGGTCGTCATGCCGATAATGGCGTTGAGCGGCGTGCGCATCTCATGGCTCATGTGGGCCAAAAACACGCTTTTCGCGCGGCTCGCGTGCTCCGCCTGCAGCAGGGCGCCCTGTAACGCCTTCGAGCTTTTGCGCTGGTTCGCAAATGTTACGGCGCCGCCGGTCGCCAACAGCAAAAGGGCGCAAATCATGGCGACCATCAAAAACGTCATACGGCTGCTGAGGAACTCGATGCGCCAGCCCAGAAAGACGATCTGATCGCGCAGGGGGTTTATCTGCTCATCCTTTAAGTCGACGCCCGCCAGGGCAATGACCTCGCCGCTGCTGTCGAGCACCGGCGCGTACGCCGTTATCAGCCCACTGTCGTCGATGGGCATATCGCCGCCCGGAACCGTCACCTGCTTGGTGTTCCAGGCGCCCCTCGCCTCCGCGTCGATCACCATTAGCTGGTTCGATGGCGTGTAGGCCCTCGTCAAATCCAGATCGTTGTCGATTAGAGGCTGCATGAAATTGTCTATGCGGAAGAAGTAATATACGAACTCAAGGCCGTTTTCGTCCGCAAACTGCATCAAAAGCTCCCGAAGCGCCAAAAAATCGCTGTCGCTGTGCCACTCCTCCGGGCTGTCGGGCGATCCGGGCTTTATGCGGAGCGATTCAAAGTCGGACTCTGCCAGCAGGTGCTGGGCGGCGGACGCGCTCGCGTTCAGGCGGTACCTGTAGTTATTTATCAGGAACTCCTCGGTAGAGTTGAGCGTCTCCCTTGCGGCGTTCATGTTCTTGACGGTGTCCGTCATATACAGGATTGTCATGGTCGATACAACGAGTATCGCATACGCGGAAAACAGGAACAGCAAATGGAAAAGGTTCTGCCTGAAAAATTGTATGAAATTGGCGCTTTTTTTCATGGTGCCTGGTTCGTCCCCTTTATTTTGGCGGCCAATTCCGTAAGTTTAGCGGGTAGGTCGTGTATTGCGATCGCCCCTTCATAGCAGTCGAGGGTGAATTCGGCTGTGGGGTCCCAGAAATTGCTCATTTCGGATATTGACGGCATTACTACCGCGTGCGTACCCTGCGCCATTACCGCCTTCGCGGTGGTCGAGACGGCGACGTCTATATCGTCGGCCAGGGACTGGGACACGGGTATTAAATTGCGGTCCTGGAACCGGGCTTTCTGGTTGTCGGGGCTGGTGAGCCAGGCAGCCAGGTCCATCGCGACGTCTTTGTTCTTTGCGTCGGCGTTCACGCAATATAGTTTGAAGCCGGCGAACGACTGCATATCCCTCCCGTCGACGCTTGGCAGCTTCGCGCAGCCGTAATTGCCTTTCATGGCGTCGGTGAAAGCGGCTGCGTTCCAGGGGCCGCCGATATATGCGCCGAGCTTGCGCTCCGCGAACAGCTCCACTGCGATCTCGCCGTTCATGTCGCCAAAGCTCCCCCTGTTTTCTATGAGATAAGTCATCGCGGCTATGCCGCCGTCGCTGTCAAAGTCGCAATAGTTCCTGTCATCCCCGTTTTCGCCGAACAGCATGCAGCCGTATGTAAAAAACCAGTTGGCTGTATAATATGCGTTCGCGAAGTTCATGCCAAAGTGGACGCCGCCTTCCGGGACGGCGCTGGCAACAATGCCTTCCAGGGTCCGCGCCGCATCGTCGGAGATGATGGACCTGTCGTAGAAGAGCATGTGGGTCTCGAAACTGGACGGGAAGCCATACTGCCTGTTGTCGATTTGGCCCGCCCTGACCGCAGGGGCCGTGTTTTCGTTAATGGCGGCGATGTGCGATTCCGAGGTTATTTCCAGCAGATAGCCCTCGTTTACAAGAGCGCCGAGCTGGTCGTGCGGGATGCATATGACGTCTGCGGCGGCGCCGGGGTTCCCCTCGAACGTTTCGCGCGTACTGTCGTCTTCGCATATTTCGATCTGTATGTCCTTTATGGCAGGCTTCGTCGCCATGAACTCGTTCACCATTGACTCGATGACGGCTCTGTCCATTTCGGAACACCATACAGTCAGGGTCGCGCCGCGCCCGCTGTCGCACCCGCATACCAGCGCCGCACACGCTGTCGCACACGCCGCTGCCAATAATATAACCGCAGTTTTACACTTAATGGCAATTGCCGCCGCCTTCAGCGCCGCTATTAATTTTGCCGCAAATGTTCTTTTCACGCCAATCCGCTCCGTCCCGCCAACCGATCTCCGAACCGAAAGGGGCGCGGGGCTTGCCCACGTTAATTTATTACCATTTTAAAGCCGCAGTCAAACGATAATCGCAGGATCGAAGCGATTGGTCACCATATTGTTATATAATAATTAATTGATTATACCGCCCTCAGTGGTTATAATGGGATACTTGGTGAGCGTATGCGACAAAATGGTCAAAATTTCGAACGAAGCGGGCAGCGCGTGCAATGCGAAATGTGCGAACAAAGCGGGCAACGCGGGCGGCGCGGGCGACTCGAACGAGGCGTGCAACGTGGGCGAAGCGGGCAGCGCGGACAACGCGAACGACGCGAACGAGGCGGGCAGCGTGGGCGACGCTCTATAAAAAAGGCGCTCGCGGTTTTTGCGTGTCTTGTCGGGGCTATTGTTTTGATCCACGCGGCCCACGCGCTCACGTTCGACCGCATCATTGAATATAAGGAAGTTTCGTATCGCAGCGGAGCAGTCCCGGCGGAGCTGGACGGCTACAGGATCGCTTTTATATGCGACATACACGCGCTGCCCACAGACAAGCTGGCGGCGGTAGTTGAGCGCTTAAATGCTCTACAGGTGGATCTGCTGGCTCTCGGCGGGGACTATCCGAGGACCGGCGGCGCGCCTATGCGTACAATGGAGATATTATCACATGCGGAGGCGCCGGATGGCATATACGGCGTTGAAGGAAACCATGATAACTTTAGGAACGTAATCGCGGCAATGGTGGAATGCGGCATAATGCCCCTCTCCAACAGCGGCGCCCGCGCAAGGGACGGTTTGTATATCGCCGGTGTGGAGGATTTGTGGAGGCGCACGCCCGACATCGAGGCGGCTGTGTCAGGGGCGCAGTCGGATGACTTTGTGCTGCTGCTCGCCCACAACCCGGACATTACGATGCTACAGGACGCCGCCCCGGCGGATCTGGTGCTGAGCGGGCACACCCACGGCGGCCAGATCACATTTTTTGGCGTCTGGGCGCCTTATTTTACGGTAAAAGACAGCATCACCCGGTACGGCCAGAGGTTCCGGTCGGGGTGGGCGCGCTCGCGCGACGACGTCCCCGTCTATGTGAGCAACGGCATTGGCGAATACATGGTAAGAGTGTTCGCCCGCCCGCAAGTCATAATAATCACCCTGAAACATGTATAAACATTAGAATAAAATGTTCGTAGGCAGGAATGCGTCACTCCGCCGCTTTGAAGTTGTACAGCGGCTTTAATGTGGCGACTATATCCGCCGTGTCGCCTATGTTCGCAATTATCTCATCCATCGGCTTGTACGCGAACGGCGCCTCGTCGATGGTGCTTTTGTTCACCGTGGACGAATAGATGCCCGCCATCGCCTTTTCGTACTGCGTCAGCGTGATGCTCTGCTTCGCGGCCCTGCGGCTCATCAGGCGGCCCGCCCCGTGCGGCGCGGAGTAGTTCCAGTCCGGGTTGCCGCGCCCGACGCAAATCAAGCTGCCGTCCCGCATGTTCATCGGGATCAGCGCGCGCTCGCCGCTTTTCGCCGAAATGGCGCCCTTGCGGAGGATCATGCTGTCGAGGTCGATGTAGTTGTGCACGGTCGTGAAGGTTTCGTCGGGTTTCAAGTTCAACTCATTGGTGATCTCACGCATTATGGCGCGGCGGTTCCAATCGGCGTAGCTCTGGATTATCGACATGTCATGCAGATAATCGTCGAACAGCGCGCCTTCGCAATAGGCGAGGTTACTGTCTATCCGGGGGGCATCTAGTTTCTTTAGCTTTGATTGAATCTCGGCATCGCGACCCTGGCTCTTGAGTTCCGCTATGAGCGCGCCGGCGCCGCCCCGCGCCGCTTTTTCATTTAAATCGCGTACGGCGGCTTTTTGATAATACTCCGCAACCTGCAGGCCTAGGTGCCGGCTGCCTGTGTGGACGACGAGCCAGAGCTTGCCTGCGCCGTCGCGGGCCAGCTCGATGAAGTGGTTGCCGCCGCCCAGCGTACCCATGCTGTGCTTCGCCCGATCTATGTTGACGTGCTTTGCGCATCGCAGCATGGACAGGTCTACCTCGCCAATATAGCGGTGCGGCGATTTACGTATGTCGAAGCCGGATGGGACGAGGCGGTGGATCGCCTTGTCGAGCTGCTGCAGCTCTATGTGCTCGTCGCGCAGGGCGACCGTCTCCATGCCGCAGCCGATGTCCACGCCAACGAGGTTGGGCACGACTTTGTCCGCCACCGTCATTGTCGTGCCGATGGTGCAGCCCGCGCCGGCATGGGCGTCCGGCATGATGCGTATTTTGCTGCCGGCCACGAATTCCTGGTCCAGCAGGTTGATAATTTGCGCCTCAGCCCCCTGTTCCAGGTTGCCGGTAAACACTTTTGCGGTGTTGTATTTGCCTTTTAGTTCAATCATAGTTACAATAGGTTACCACAATTAACCTCTACCCGACAACAGCAGGCGGGCGTCACGGACCGATGCACGCAGGGCGCGTTACTGGTCAGAGGGGTGTCTATCGATGAAGATTTTCGTAGGGACGACCGCCCCGGTCGTCCGTGTAAAAAATACTAGCCGCACAATCGGACGACCGAGGGCGGTCGTCCCTACAATTATCCATGTCAATATAAACATGGTGTGACCAGTAACTCGATTTGTTCAATGTTAATTATTTTAAAATTACCCTTGATAACGAAAATTAATTTTGCTATAATTAAATGGTCAGAGATAGTCAAAAACAAATATTGGGTATATATACATCGCACTTGGTTGTTGATAATTACTGTGCGCGGTCGGTTGTATGTACCCT